>CAJUHN010000285.1 GCA_910585935.1 uncultured Lachnospiraceae bacterium
CCGCTTTCGCCTTGGCGGCTTAGAAGCGGGGGACTTCCTTGATGAGGTTAAAAAAAGACTTAAAAATTTTATTTCTAGCCCATATGATTTTTTCTCTATTCCCCAGAATAGCCAGCAAGCTAGCATGAGCGAGGAAGTATTCCGAAAGAAACCCCTTGGAAGACGTCAGCACTTAATGAGCAGTTTCGCAAGAAGCGAAACGGCGAATTTAGTACTGCTACGTCTGGAACGGAGCGAGAGCGCGGTTTCGTTGGAATACTTCCTCGCCCATGCGGAACTTCCATCAAAAATGTCCCACACCCCACCTATAAATGCTCAATACCCATAAATACTATATATCTCATCATGATAAACCCCCTGCTCTTTATAAATAATCAGTGGCTCTTCCAACTTTAACAAAGGCTTTCCCCCCTTCACCGCCTCTAACAACACCATATTCGCCTCTTTTCCCACCATCGGATAAACAGGTCTTAACCTTTTCACCTCTAAATGATACTTTGACAACATCTCTATTATTTCAACTAACCTTCTAGGTCGATGAACCATATAAAACCGTCCTCTCGGCTTTAAAACAATCGCTGTTTCCCTCACGATATCCTCTAAATTACATAAAATCTCATGTCTAGCTATCGCCTTTGGAAGTTCTGGATTTTTCAATCCATGATTTTCATTCATATAAGGAGGATTGCAAGTCACCACATCAAAAACAGATCTTCCAAAAATCTGACTAGCATCCTTTATATTTCCATGTACAATTTCCACTTTTTCCTCTAATCGATTGAGCTTAACACTCCTCTTTGCCATGTCCACAACATCTTCTTGTATCTCTAACCCTATAAAATATCTCCCTTTTGTTTTCGCCTCTAACAAAATAGGGATAATCCCCGTCCCTGTTCCTAAATCTAATACCTGCTCCCCCTCTTTTACAACTGCATATCCAGATAACAATACCGCGTCCATACCAAAACAGAACCCTTTCGGGTTCTGAATAATTTGATAACCATTTCTATGAAGTTCATCTATTCTCTCGTTCTCTTTCAATTCACTTATCATCTAGTTTTGAGCTTCCTTCCTTGCGTTCTAACATTTCCAACTCCCTCAATTCCTCATTGGAAATATTGATTTTTTCCTTTCGGCGTTTTGGTTTAAAACGAATCTGATTTACTTTATATTCTCTCACTTCTTTTTCATCACCTATCGTCACAATCACCTTCACTATTTGCCGCAATACTCCAACACTCTGAACCTCTCCTTTTAAATTGTCATCTGTGGTAACAATATCCCCCACACTAGGCAACTTGCTATTGAGTTCCTCATAAGTTTCCTCTTCATTTTTCAGACAACACATGAGTCTGCCACAAACTCCTGAAATCTTAGTCGGATTGAGAGAAAGATTCTGTTCTTTTGCCATTTTAATGGACACAGGAATAAATTCTGACAAATACGTATTACAGCAAAGGCTTCTTCCACAGACTCCTATTCCCCCTATAATCTTTGTTTCATCTCGAACGCCGATTTGTCTGAGTTCAATTCTAGTTTTAAAAACAGAAGCTAAATCCTTCACCAACTCTCTAAAATCGATTCTCCCATCTGCTGTAAAATAAAATAATACTTTATTATTATCAAAAGTATATTCCACATCAATAAGCTTCATTTCCAATCCATGTTTTTGGATCTTCTCCAAACAGATTTCAAATGCCTCTTTCTCTTTTCTTTTGTTCTCTTCCTCTATCTCATCATCTTCTGGTGTCGCGATTCTTGTGACTGGCTTCAGAGGCTGAATCACTCTTTCTTCTTCCACTAACCTCTTTCCTAAAACCACCAAACCATATTCCATTCCTCTGGCAGTTTCCACAATCACATGTTCTCCGGTTTCTATTTCTAAATCCACTGGATCAAAAAAATAAATCTTTCCAGCCGGACGAAACCTTACACCAATAACTTCTATCATCACAAATTCTCCTTTATCGTCAATAACATCAGTTCTATCGCCAATTCAAATGTGACATTCGCTTTTAATCTGACCTTCACTTTTCCAATTGCTGTAATAATCTCCTCTAGCCCTTCATAGGAACTCCTCACTGCCTGTTTTGTAATATTAGACAATTCCTCTTTCAAGACTAAAACATTCACATCATTTGTCACTTTAAATAACAATACATCTCGAAACCAAACCAACATCAAATCTAAATAATCTTCAATATCTATTTTAAATTCATTTATTTCTTTCAAATTTGTCAAAAGCTCTGATAATTCCATCTCACCTATACGGCGTAACATAGAAAGAGCATGTCGTTTTACTTCATCAAAATGCTCCGAATTTGCTAATTTTATCGCCTTTCCTAAATTCCCCTGTGCAAATGCCACACATAAATCTGCCTTATAATCAGGAATCTTCACCATTTCCATCAAATACTTCCGAATCTCAGCACCAGAAACGGGCTTTAGATTTAACGTAACACATCTAGATAAAATAGTAGGAAGAAATGCCTGTGAATTTGTAGTAAGAAAAAGAATCAGACCATAGATAGGAGGTTCTTCTATTGTCTTTAACAGAGCATTTTGCGCCTGCAACGTGAGTTTTTCCGCCTCATCTATAATATAGATCTTATAAGAACTTTTATAAGGCTTAATCTGAATATCTCCAATCACTTGTCCTCTCACATCTTCCACCCCAATACTATTAGGCTTTTCATGCGTCACCCAAATGATATCTGGCTGGTTTCTCCCCTCCGCCTGTCTACAAGAAAAGCACTTCCCACAAGGCTCTATCCCCTTTTCTTCGCATTGCAAAACAGCGGAAAAAATATCTGCTAACATTTTTTTTCCGCTGCCTTCCTCTCCATTCAGGATATAGGCATGAGAAATTTTATCCGCTTGTATCGCGTTTTGAAAATGTTCTATTATCTGTTTTTGCCCTATCACATCCTTAAAATTTCTCATGAAAAAATCCTCCCTGTAAAATATATTCATAAACTCTAATCAGATACAAAAAATACTATAAAAATATATCCATTAAAAGTCCTCGTATTTCATCTACATAATTTAAAATCGCCAATGCATCTTGTTCTTCTGATAACAACTCTTGTGATAGTTTATCCATATTTTCATCTATCAGGCGCACAATACCATACACTCTATGGCGTCCGCGCTTATCTAAGAAATTCTCTCTCGAAAAGCCATGTGACCGATAGACAGTTTCATTTAAAAAACTTTTGATCAGCGCTCGATAACGGCGCATATCTCGGATATCCCGGTGTTTCTTTAAGCGTTCTCCCTGATTCGTGATATCCGCCATCAAGCCGCTCAACTTTTCTTGGAGTTCCTGTTCTGAAATCCTGCTGATAAGTGTAAACCTAAACTTATCATCTGGCGCTTCTGTTTGCACTTTATTTTCAACATTATTAGTAGGCAATATATCATTTACTTTTATTTCCATACACATCTCTCCTCATTTGCTATCCCACTTATCTAGATAGCTTTTATCAACTTTTCACCGAACATCCATGTTCCTACCCATTATAACATACAATTCTTCTATTATACAATATTAACTCGTAAAAATTTTTAGATATCGTTATGATTTAGTATCATGTTTTTTAACAAAGGTTCGCACAGGGAAGGAAGTATTCCAACGAAGCCGCGCTCTCGCTCCGTTCCAGACGTAGTGGTACTAAATTCGCAACCCTTTGCAGGGCTGCTCATTAAGTGCCAACGTCTTCCAAGGGGCTTCTTTCGGAATACTTCCTTCCCTGTGCTAGTTTATTGGCTATTCTAGAATAAAAAATCAAGAGTTTGAAATTGTTCATCTATAATTATTCATCTATTCATGATATAATAGTTTCATCAAAGTTTAAGTGAGGTATCATATCATCATGAATTTTTTATTTTTAGAAGGTTTTCATCAAAAATGGAAGGATATTCTTGTGATTGGAAAAACGATAGAACGGGATAATAAAAAATACCACATTATCGGCATGACCTTATCAGATGAAGCAAGGCTCTATATCATAGAACCTTATATTGAATCAAAAAATACAACTAGAAAAGGCATCTATAACCAACGAAGGGTATTAAAAAAACAGGAAAAAATTGACTGTTGCTATTTACATTGCAGCACTTTCTATCTTGGTAATGAAAAGCTGCAAGTACAAGGCGGTACAGGTGGCTCTTTAACATATTCCTCAGATGATTATAAAACTATCCAGTTGTTTTTTGACATGATGAGTGCTGGTTGGGTGATTCCGGAATGGCTGAAAAATGAGGATTGGGACAATCTGCAGTTAATAACTCTAAATATCTCTCATATAGAAAAACTTCCCAAATATTCGCCAGATATGCCTATAACCATAATACATAAACCAGAACCCATTCAACACATACTGGAAAAAACAGTCACTTTAAATGTAGGGAAAACCTCCTCTTTCTATTTCATGGATAATTATAAAGATAAGGTACAATGCTATATCAATAATGTCACTTTAATCGATGTATGGAAACATACCGAAGAACAGTTGAGCGATCCCAAATTGTTAGAAAGATTTTCACCAGATGAACTACAGCAGGCAAAAGAACACAGTTATAAAGCATTAGAACAAAACTGCCCAAAAGGAATGTGTTATATTGGGATAGAATATGAATGTAGTAAAGACTTAAGCCTGACATTCTATTCCAAACAATACCTAAAATCTTGTCCAGAAACACATCAAAAAAGTTCATCTTTTTTCTTGATGAGATTAAAACCTGATAAAGAAATAGGAACACATAATCTTCCCCTAAAAGGTTCTGTAATACAGACACCTGTTTCCCCTAATACATTCAAGATTCCAGCAGAATTATTTCTATATTTTGAAAAAGTGGAAACATGGACTGAAACTGTTTCATAACAACATATTTTTCTCTATGAGTATAATTACTTTTCACAAATTAGAACCCTCAACAAACTAGCGTAGAAAAGACATCATTCCAAAAGAAGCCCCTTGGAAGACGTCGTCACTTAATGAGCAGCTCCATTAGGAGTTGCGAATTTAGTACCGCTACGTCTGGAACGGAGCGAAAGCGCGGCTTCG
>CAJUHN010000286.1 GCA_910585935.1 uncultured Lachnospiraceae bacterium
AGAAAAATGCTATAAGATTATAGATTCTATAAATAAAGGATTGTCGCCGTATCATTGGGAAATTGAAGAAGGGTATGAAGAAGACATAAGTGGTAGAAAGACTCCTTGCTATTTAATTGGATTGTTTACTGGAAAAAATAGGATGCTCGAAAAAGTAAAGGAGATGTGAAGATAAATTTATGACAAATGAAAATATGTTAGAAGTAGTAGGGTTGCTTGTTGGGTATACTGAACCTTATGGAGATTCTAGTATTGATGAAGTTAGGTATAAGAATCAAGAGAAAATTATTTGTTTACTCGAAAATGGTATTGAAGATTTAATACACAATGCAGAATACAAAAATAGATCAGAATATAGCATATCAAAAATTGGGAATAGAGCATACGAAGCATTAAAATCGTTGAAGTGTTCTATCGAAGAAATTTTATAGAAAAGAGAAAGGATAAAATGGAATTTTTGTTAGTGTATGTAAGCATAATTATTGCTATGTTTATAGTAACAATTAAAGATTTTGAAAATGTTGCTGTCACACCAAAAGAAATATATGAGAGTAATGACTTAAATATGTTTGGGTGTGTAGTAATATTTGTAATTATGTTTTTGGTTAATCCGCTGTTCTTTATAGCTCATTTCATATACTGGGTATTTCATGTTGGTAACGATTAGAGAAGGCAATGAAAGATAGGTTTCATTTGTTGTATTAAATATAAAATTGGAGGTTCTGAATGAAATTAGCAAGAAAAATTATGATGTATACATTATTAATATGTATTGCTTTTATCATGATTTATTCTGTTGTTGATTATCTTGGAAAACAATCAGAATATCATGAAAGCAGATATGAATTAGAAGAAATAGAAAATGGTATATATGTCAGAACTTATCATATGGTATCAACGGTTCCAGCACATAACTACGATGTAATTGAAATTTGTATAAATAGCAAAGTATGTACTTATAAAGGAAGTGTAGATATAACTTATACAAATGAAAATCCATACGCTGTAATCATGCAGAATAATCTTGTAAATGATGATAAAGTTTTTGTATATGTTCCAAAAGGTACTGTTGATTACAAAGAAAGCGTTGGTGTGAAATGAAAAATGTAAATAAAATAAGAGAATATAAAAATAGATACTGGTTGGTAAATGATGATGTATATGAATTGCATTTCCATCAGTTCTATGATGATGAAATAATTCTCAAATTCATTCAAAATAAAGAAGATTCAGAGAATTACATATATGTATCAGGCTTATTGAATGTAGAACATGATGAAGAATTTGCCGAATCTATAGAAGACGCTATGGAGCAGTTTGAGTATATGGTAATTGATTATATAAAAGAGAAGATTGGTTACTATGAGGAAATGTTAGATAAGTTTCAGGAGGAGAAATGAGCCAAAAAATAAAATTCAGAGCGTGGGATAAAGAAGGAAAGGAAATGATCTATGACGTACAAAATACATATGATTATACTTGTAACGGATCAGGTGCTATGGAGCCATCATTTAAAGATGTGTTAGAAGACAAAGACAGATATGAAGTCATGCAATTTGTAAATCTATGTGATTTTGATGGTAAGGAATTATATACTTGTGATATTTCTATAGATGAAAAGGGAAGGATATTTGTTGTTTATCGTGGTGAAGGTGGATTCTGTATGTGCTTGGCAAAGGAATTTAATTGGGCAGTTTCAAATGGCGTTTCTCCTACACAGCTTAAAGGATTAAGTGATATGAATTGCGGCGGGTGGTTTTTAGATAAGCATAGGATTATTGGTAATATTTATGAAAATCCAGAGTTGATTGTTGAGGAGAGGTATTAAAATTATGAAGTATTCTGATAAAGCATATAGAGAATTATATTCATTAGCTAGATTGTTAGAAAAATTTAATAATGAATTGAAGAATGAAGAAGTAGTACCTTGGAGCAAAGATGACAAGGATAAAATAACTGGAGATATAGAAGAATGGTCTTATTTATTAAAATCTTACTCAAAACAAATTGGTGAATTTATGTTTGTAAAAGATTTGGAAGGATAAGGCAATAGAATGCTCGTTTTAAGGCTAAAAATGGAGGAGTTTATGAAAGCTAATATAGAAATTAGTGAGGAAACAATGGACGTGTTGGCAGGAGCATTGGATTTATCGTCATTATATGATGAGGATTACGGAGTTGATGAAGAAAATCTAAGCTATGCGATAAAATTAATGGTTGACTTATGCGCAAAGTAGAAGGAGAAGATAATATCTATGATAATGATAAACGGAAACTGGGAGCAAGTCAAAGACTTATCAGATGTTCTCAGAATTGTATCTGAAAATATTGGTAGTGAATTTGCGCAAAAAGTAAGAGAGATATGTGGAGAGCCAAGCGAAGAATTATATGCAGCATATCAGAAGTTAGAAAATGAGAAAGATGAGTTAGAGCAAAGATGTAATGACTATGATGACATATTGGAAAGTTTGGATTATCTGAATGAACAAATAGATAATCTTGAAAGTTACATAGATGAAAATAAGGATGGTACTGATTTTATGGAAGGTATGATAAAGGCATTTGAGATGATTGAGAGGTAATTTTAGTGAATAAGATAATAAACAAATTTGATGATTCAATTGGCAAAGAATTTTATATAGAATTGGCAAATAAGTTAGAAGAAATGTATAACAAATCAAAAACTTTTGGAGAAGTAACATTAGTAGGAGATTTGATACAGGTATTGAATGATAAAACGAAAATGGATGAGTAAAGCAAGGAGAGACATAATGTTTACAGCTAAAGAGGCATATAAAAAGGCACAAGAAGTAAGAGATAATTATCAGAGAGATTTAAAAGAATTAGAAAATAGGATTGAGACAGCAGTATTTCGTGGAGAATTTGGTATTGTTGTTGATAATTATTTAAGTGATTTAGTGATTGAAAAATTATATGAGTTTGGATATAAAGTAACTCTAAATAATGAACAAACAACAAGAGAAGAAATAGTCATTTGTGGTAAGGTATGTCCGCTTTTATTGAATAAAAATGATAGCCCATATTATACAATAGAATGGTCTTGAATCCACGCTTTCGAAGGAGAAAATGAACAATGGAGAAATTTTTAAAACGACTATTTTGCAAGCATGATTATACATACACTTATCTTCACATGATTAATGGAGGGATGGCAAAATTATATCATTGTGAATGTAAAAAGTGTGGAAAGGTAAGGTATAAAACTAACTAATGAAAATATTTTTTGATACAGAATTTACAGGACTACATAAAGATACAACATTAATCAGCATCGGATTAATTTCAGAAGATAGAAGATGTTTTTATGCAGAGTTGACAGATTATAAAAGAACACTGCCAGATGCAGATAATTGGAATTGGATAGAAGAAAATGTAATTGCAAATCTTTATAAATCCAAAAGTGAAGATGACAGAAAATATATTCCTAATTATCATATTGGAACAAAGGATGATATTGCATTGGCTCTTGGTAATTGGTTTAAACAATTTGATCAAGTAGAGTTGGTGTCTGATGTATGTCATTATGATATGGTTCTATTAATTGATTTGTTTGGAACAGCGTTTGACTTGCCTAAAAATGTAAGCGCAAGTTGCTACGATATAAATCAAGATATTGCAAGATATTATAGAATTAGTCAATCTGAAGCATTTGATAAATCAAGAGAAGAAATATTGTGGGATAGATGGAAAGATGGCTCAGTTAGTGGTAACAAGCATAATTCTTTGTATGACGCAAAAGTAATCAGAGAGTTATATCAAATTTTGAATAATGTAGATTTTGATAAATAATGAGGTAATGAAACAAGTCTTTTGTTTATGAAGGAGGTACAATGAAAAAATCTGATTTAATTGATTTAATAAATAGGAATTTCGGAGATGATGACGAGATAAATTTCTATGTTTATGACTATGAATATGCTTCTGGTGAAGATGATTATAAAGATGTAGGCACTGCAAAAATAGTAGAAGTTGATGATAAATATATTACTTTTGGAATACATCATAGATAGAATCGCAATTTTAAAGGAGAACATATGTATAAACAGATAATTATTGTTCGTAAAGATTTGAACATGAGTCCAGGAAAGCTGGCAGCGCAGGTTTCTCATGGAAGTATGTCATTCTTGACAAGTTTAATTAGAAGATGGTCAAGTCCAGAAACAAATCATGATCTTGTGATGCAAGGTTGTGTTTGTCCATATGATAATGATGAAATAGCAGGATATAATTTTGAATACTTTTTTAATAAAGATTTATTTGAACAATGGATAAATGGAGAATTTACTAAGTGTGTTCTTCAGGCGAAGAACAAGAATCAGCTTTTAAAAGCTAAAACTATGGCAGAAGAGTTAGGTATGAAAGAAGGAGAAGATTTTTGGCTGATACGAGATAACTGTCATACAGAATTGGAACCTGAAGAAAGTGGAAGAACATTAACTGTAATAGGGTTCAAACCTATGGATTCAGAAATTATTGATCAGATAGGTAGAAAATATCATTTATATGTGTAGATAAAATGTGTGTTTCAATGGAAGGAGAATGTGATTGGATAAAGTACAAAGAATTAAAGAATTAACCAGTATACTACAAAAAGCATCATATGCCTATTATGGCTTAGATAGACCATTGATGACAGATAAAGAATATGATGATTTGTATGATGAATTATTAACATTAGAGAAAGAAACAAATTGTGTATTAGCAGGATCGCCAACAATAAAAGTACAGGGATATTTATTGGATGGGTTTACAAAAGTAAAACACACAAAACCAATGCTGAGTGCAAATAAAACAAAAGACACAAAAGAAATTGAAAAATTTGTTACTAATAATAGATTCTACGGTTCCTACAAACTTGATGGATTAACGGTTGTGGTTAGGTACAAAAATGGTGAATTTATACAGGGAATCACAAGAGGTACAGGAATAGAAGGCGAAGATGTAACAGAACAATGCAAATTTATTAAAAATCTTCCTATGACTATTCCTTATAAAAGCAACTTAGAATTACGTGGAGAATGTGTAAT
>CAJUHN010000287.1 GCA_910585935.1 uncultured Lachnospiraceae bacterium
TAAATTCGCAACCCTTATCAGGGCTGCTTATTAAGTACCAACGTCTTCCAAGGGGCTTCTTTTGGAATACTTCCTTGCTGCCGCTCGTTTTTGTAATGGGCTAGTTTGCGTGGTGATGTGATAAAGGTTATCGAGATAGGTTAGTTTGTGAAGTGTTTGTTTTTTGTTATGAGTGGATAATTTTATTGATTTTGGGTGATGAATAAGTTGATAAAAAAGAAATAATAGGAGTGATTATGGTAATAAAAAGTGTAAATTTAGAAACAGTGTGTGGTGTGACAAGTAAGCTGCCACTTAATATGAAGCCAGAAATAGCATTTGCGGGAAAATCTAATGTAGGAAAATCTTCTCTGTTAAATGTTTTAATCAATCGTAAGTCTTATGCTAGGACTTCCGCTCAGCCGGGAAAAACGCAG
Organism: uncultured Lachnospiraceae bacterium; assembly: GCA_910585935.1. Classification (GTDB taxonomy): domain Bacteria; phylum Bacillota; class Clostridia; order Lachnospirales; family Lachnospiraceae; genus MGBC136627. The sequence goes on from CAJUHN010000287.1 coordinate 417, forward strand.
ACAATTAATTTTTATAATGTAAATGATGCTTTATATTATGTGGATTTACCGGGATATGGTTATGCGAAAGTTTCCCAGACGGAGCGGGAAAAATGGGGGAAGATGATTGAGAAGTATTTAAAAGTTTCTAAACAGCTTAGAGCAATATTTCTATTAATTGATATTCGACATGCTCCATCTGCGAATGATAAGTTGATGTATGAATGGATATTAGGGAATGGGTTTCATCCTATTATTATTGCGACGAAATTAGATAAGATCAATAAAAGTCAGATAAATAAGCATATAAAAGAAATCTTAGACACTTTAGAAGCAGAAAAGGATACTATCATTATTCCATTTTCAGCAGAAACAAAGCAAGGAAAAGAGGAAATTTTGACGTTAATAGAAGAAATTATACAAGACTAAAGGATTTAGAAATAAATGAAAAAGTTGGAGAAAATAAGACAAATATTTTTCCTAGAATAGTCAACAAACTAGCAAAGGCAAGAACCTATTCCAAAAGAAGCCCCTTGGAAGACGTTGGCACTTAATGAGCAGCCCTGATAGGGGTTGCGAATTTAGTGTCCATTACGTCTGGAACGGAGCGGGAGCGCGGCTTCGTTGGAATAGGTTCTTGCCTTTGCGATCCTATGGAGATACTGAGCAATTAAAAAAGATGAGATAGAATATGGGATTTAAAATAATATGGTTATAATCCTATAAAACTAACGATTGCCATAATATAAATTTCTTGTTATAATCTATTTATATGTGAAATATTGATGCCTAGCCTCATCAGGAGAAGAATTATTAGAGAATGAGGTAAGTGTGTAATGAAATGGATTTAGCATAATAGCTTTGATAAAGATGGAAAGAGAGAGGAAGGTGAGAGAATGGAATCTGGAAGTGATAAGCAAAACGTAGAGGCAGACCCGTGTTCATTCTCTTGCCATGCCTGTTTTGGAATAGATAGAGAAGAAATATCTCTGCATAGAAAGGATATGCAGAAACTTTTTTGTGGTTTTTGACGAAAAGGCTAGGGATAAAGGCTTTATGTTTTGCTCTTTGGATATACTAATAATAGGAGTACAAAAGGAGAGCATAAGATGACAGAAAAGATGATTTTAGAACTGATAGAAAAAAGAAATTTCAAAGAAATAAAAGAAATTTTAAATGATATGAATGAAGTGGATATCGCACAATTTTTAGAAGAATTGCCAGAGCGGGAGATGATTTTAGTATTTCGACTGATGAAAAAAGAAGAGGCGGCAGAAACATTCACTCATTTGGACGCTAAATTTCAGAAACTACTGATAGAGGCATTTACAGAGAGAGAGTTAAAAGATGTATTAGATGAATTATATTTGGATGATACGGCTGATTTATTGGAAGAAATGCCAGCAAATGTGGTAGAGAGAATTTTATTGAATACAGATTCTCAAAAGAGATCTATGTTAAATACATTGTTAAATTACCCAAAGGATAGTGTCGGCAGCATTATGACAGTGGAATATGTGGATTTTAAAAAGACTATGACAGTCAATGAGGCCATTAAAAAGTTAAAAAGGGTAGGAATTGACAGTGAAACTATTTATACTTGTTATGTAATTGAGGGAAAGAAGCTGATAGGTACAGTTTCAGCGAAGGATCTTTTGATATCAGATGATGAGAAGACAATGGAAGAAATTATGGAGTCTCATGTTATCAGTGTGACTACAACAGATGATAAGGAAGAAGCAGCAAAATTAATTGGAAAGTATGGGTTGTTAGCCCTGCCTGTGGTGGATAGAGAAAATTGTATTGTGGGTATTGTGACGGTAGATGATGCGATGGAAGTAATGGAAGATGAAACAACAGAGGATATCAGCAGAATGATGGCGGTCAGTCCAAGTGATGATACGTATTTTGGGACAAGTGTATTTCAGCACGCGAAAAACCGTATTGTTTGGTTATTGATTTTAATGCTTTCTGCTACATTTACAGGTATGATTATCACTCATTATGAAGAGGCTTTTTCTGCTGTGCCTATTTTAGTATCTTTTATTCCTATGCTCATGGATACAGGAGGAAATTGTGGCTCACAGAGTTCTACTTTGATCATTCGTGGTTTAGCAGTAGATGAAATTGGATTTAAAGATTTTTTCCGGGTCTTATTCAAAGAATTTCGTATTTCGTTGATAGTGAGTGTAGTATTAGCGATTGTAAATGCAATTCGCATTATGGTTATGTATCAAAATATACAATTATCGGTTTTAATTGGCTTATCTTTGATTTCTACTGTTATCATGGCAAAAATGATAGGGTGTATGCTTCCTTTATTGGCTAAAAAGTGTGGATTAGACCCAGCGATTATGGCAGCGCCTCTGATCACTACATTGGTTGATACAGGGTCTATTTTAGTATATTTTTCTATTGCTACAAGATTATTTCAGATATGAAAGGGAAAATATAATTAGGAATATGTTTTGGGTTAGATGAGGGAATGGAAATGAGAAAAGAAAAATATAGAGTGTGAGGAGAATGTGGTGATGAAACAAGTTGGAATTGTAACAGACAGTAATAGTGGTATTACTCAAGAACAGGGAAAAGAATTAGGAATTGCTGTACTTCCTATGCCTTTTTTTATTAATGATAAGTTATATTATGAGGGAATTACACTTTCCCAGCAGGAATTTTATCAGAGATTGGAAAAAGAAGGGGAAATTTCTACTTCTCAGCCTTCCCCTGCTGATGTGACAGGATTATGGGACGAGTTGTTAGAAAAATATGATGAAATTGTGCATATTCCGATGTCAAGTGGGTTGAGCAGTTCTTGTCATACTGCAGCTATGTTGGCACAGGATTATGAGGGGAAAGTGTTTGTGGTGGATAATCAGAGGGTTTCTGTTACACAGAGGCAGTCTGTATTAGATGCGTTATCATTAGTGAAACTGGGGAAGACAGGAGAGGAAATTAAGGAGATTTTAGAGGAGAATAAAAAAGAATCGAGTATTTATATCACATTAGAAACACTGAAATATTTAAAGAAAGGCGGTAGAATCACACCAGCGGCAGCAACGCTTGGAACGATATTGAATATTAAGCCTGTTCTTCAGATTCAAGGAGATAAATTGGATGCTTATGCAAAGACAAGGGGAAAGAAACAAGCGAAGAAAATTATGATAGAAGCGATGAAAAAAGATTTTAGCACGAGATTCGCTCCAGATAATACGCCAGATAAAATGCATTTGGAAGCGGCCTATGCAGGAAATAAAGAGGAAGCTGAGATTTGGCTGAAAGAATTACAAGAAGCATTTCCGGGATTTGAAATTCATATAGATCCGCTTTCTCTGAGTGTAGCGTGTCATATTGGGGCGGGAGCATTAGCAATCGCATGTTCTAGAAAATTGCCAATGTTATAAAAAATAGTAGAATAAGCTACTCATCACACTGCAAAAAATGAATAGAAGAAGCACTGAAAAGCTGTATAAACACTATGTTTTACGGCTTTACTTCTTTCATATCTATAAGTTCTTTTTTTAATCTGGTAATTTCTTTTGCTTTATCGCTGGAATAATTGCCTGAGCCTCTGACGATATGAAATAACAAAATCGTTCACTTTTCATTTGTACTTTTTCTTGTTATGAATATTCATCTGAGTTTATATTTATTTATGAGATAAAATGTTTATTGAGTGAGATAAAAGAAAATCTGCAATACCATAATTTTAAAAGATATACTATATTTGGAAAGGACACATATTTTTTTCTTTTCCGAATATAGTATAAGATAATATAAAGGTGGGGGAAATAAAATGTTAAAAAACATTGTAACTTTTCTTTCTGGACATAAATATATTGTGGGTATTTCTTTTTTATTGATAGCAGCTTATCTTGTTTTTATAAATCCTGATAGTATTTCAGTAGGGAATAATTCTATAGGAAATCGGGAACTTCCTATTTATTCTGTAGACACTCCTCAAAAAAAAGTAGCACTTTCTTTTGACGCTGCTTGGGGAAATGAAAATACACAAGTACTTCTTTCTATTTTAGATAAATACCAGTTACATGCTACATTTTTTATGACAGGAAGCTGGGTTGAAACTTATCCAGATGATGTGAAAGCTATCTCTTTAGCAGGGCATGATTTAGGCAATCATAGCCAAAATCATAAAGAAATGAGCAAATTAACGACTTCAGAAATACAAGAAGAACTTATGAAAGTACATAATAAAGTGAAAGAATTGACAGGAATAGAGATGGAATTATTTCGCCCTCCTTATGGAGATTATAATAATAATTTAATAAAAACAGTTTCTAATCTTAATTATGTTAGTATCCAGTGGTCTGTGGACAGCTTAGATTGGAAAGATTATGGCACAGAAAGCATCATAAAAACAGTTTTAGAGAATAAAGATTTAGAAAATGGAGCTATTATTTTAATGCATTTAGGGGCAAAATACACACCACAAGCATTAGAAACTATTATAATTGAATTACAGAAATCAGGATATGAAATCGTGCCAATATCGAAATTAATTTATAAAGAAAATTTTTATATAGATCAAAGAGGAAGACAGTATAAAAAATAATATTGTATTTTGAAAAGTTACCGAATAGGTGATTGCAAAAGTCAAAAATGGGACGCTACGGCAAGGAAGTATTC
>CAJUHN010000288.1 GCA_910585935.1 uncultured Lachnospiraceae bacterium
GAAAGCGCGGTTTCGTTGGAATACTTCCTTCCCACGGCGGAAACCGAACGAAAACCGGAAACTCACACAATCTAATACACATTTTCAATCTCTATCCCCGTATAAAAAAACTTTAAAACATCTAAATATGACATCCCATTTCCCACCATAGTTTTTACTCCGTTCTGACTCATACCCGCTCCATGTCCAAATCCTCCTCCATAAATCTGATATCCCTTTAACTCTCCTTCCTCCTGCACTTCTTCTAATATAAAAAATCCACTCGGCAGCATGGAAAAATTCTGTAATACTTCTCCATCATTTCTATTAAGTGCCTGATTTTTAGGAGTTAAAAAAGTTCTAATCGCATATTCTTTTTCTATAATAGCTGTTCCTTTCTCTCCTGCAATCGTTAATTCTTTCGCAATACTTCCAGCGCCTCTTCGCGTCACTTCCATTTTCACCACATGTCCAGTCTGCTCTAATAACCCTTTTTCAGACAAGCAGCGGTCAATATCCTCTAAGCTAAAAAATATATTCCAACGATACCAAGGAAATTCTTTATCATAAGAATCATAATCTCTATTCTTAATAAACTCTACAAAATCTATTTCCTCCTGCGATTCCCCTACATATTTCCCTTGTATATAAGGTAAATTTATCCCTTCTCCCCAGATATCTGCATTTGTGGTATGCCCACAAGAAGTAGAAAAATAATAGGCTTCTATGACATCTCCCTGATATGTCATAATTTGTCCTTTTGTTTCTTCCACTGCCTGTATCGCCTGCTCAGAATCTCCTTGATTATTATAAACTTGATAACTTGTGCTGTCATTGACATGTGCTCCAAATTCGCTTAATTTATTTGCTAATATCTGACGATATGCATAACTTCTAGCACAAACTGCCTGTGCCTTTAATGCTTCTATCCCATAACTGGCTGGCATTTCACTAGGTACGACAGAATACAGATATTTTTCTAAAGAGATATCATTGATTAAAATAAGCCCTTCTGCCTCTTTTCTAATTTCTAAATTTCCATAATAAGAAGGATGTCCCTGACTACGGCTTATTGATAAAATGGTGGTTTTATCTTCTTCTGACAGAGGTTTTATTTGAACAGATCCATTTTTTAACTCCTCACATTCTAAGTTAAAAACCAATTCTGTATTAGGAGGATATTCTACTTGTTCTTCTCCACAAAATAAGTAAAATCCCTTTTCTGAATAGAGCTTTATTTCATTATGATATTGTCCCTCAAAATTGTCTGTCATTAAAAGTACTCTAATATTTTTTGCTTCTATTGGCTCTTGTATCACTGCTCCACAGACTTTTCCATCTCCTACAATAAATTCCTGAGCATCATATCCTACTAAAATATTAGTATAGGAAAGCTGTTCTAATGTTCCATAATTTTTATATACTGCAAAGTGTTCTGACATGGGTATTTTACCATATCCTTCGATTTCAATAAAGTCCTTACTGATAGCTAATACTTTTCCACGAATGGTATCTGTTTTCATCGCGATTCTAACTACTCTATTATCTATCACTTCAATATCTGCTAATACATCTTTTAATTCTTCTATTCCCTCTGCATAAAACTCCTGCAGCTTTCCTTCTGCATATACATATAAAATTCCGTCTTGATAAGTTACAATCCACGCATTTTCAAATATTCGTTCCTCAGCAATCGTTTCTGTCGGATTTTGTTGTTTTTCTTCTTCTTTTTGAAAACTCACTTTCCAGAGCAATAATCCTGATAAGCACAATAAAATGAGAGCTATCACTCTTATTTGGCTTCCCTTTTTTCTTTTTTTCATGATCTCTCCCTAAACTTTGGACAACTGTTTTTCTATTATATGATTTTAAGAATAAAAAAATGTATCAAAAATGTCAAAAAATAGGATAATTAAAAAAAGCAGTCCAAAGACTGCTTTTTCTTCTTTTGTTGTGCCCCAAAATGCCGTTTCTTATTATTTTGACGCCTAGCCATAGCTAGGTGGGTGACCGCAGCTGACATTCTGCCTTCCACTCAGAGGAGGCTTGACATCCTGCCCAGCAATATAGGAATCCCATAATCGTAAATGTAGGTTCAAAAAAATAAGAGTATCGAACACCTCAGGAAACAGAACGGCTTTTTTCTATAAGTTATTATACTGTATTCTATCCAATTTTTCAAGTTTAATTTGTCGTATTCTTTAGTAATTTTAGTAAAATATGAAAAATCCTGTATTTCCTATATTATATATATTATCTTGTCTTCTCTTTATGCCGGAAATACTAAGAATAAAAAATAAAAATGCGCCTAAAAGCGCATTATCATTTAAAATATAAAAATTTTATTCGTATTTTCAGAATAAATCAAATCTTAAATCAATATAAAAGTTAAAATAATGAGGAAACTGGATATTCTTTTAATCTTTAGAAGAAAGATAATGCATTTTTCCTCTCATATTTTTGGGCTTTTCTCCTATCTCAAAATTATCAGCCCGAATATTGCTAGTAAAATCTTTGTTCATCTGCATCGCACATTCTGGACAATATCTACCATATCGAATATCTGTATTGCAAATCTCGCATTTCAGAAAAATAGGAGAATCTTCTGGAACTTCTAATCGGCTATCTCTTAAATATTGATATATTTGTTTTTCACTCACTCCAAGAGCACCACTCACTTCTAGTACAGTAGCGTGGGCATGATTCCAAATATATTCTTTCACCTTATGGAATGTTTCATTGTCAATTTTGGTACATCTTTCGCAATATCCATAACCATAGCCAAAATAATGAAATACTCTTCCACAATGTTTACAATTCCGCACTTGACCTTTTTTATTAAATTGATTCTTTTCGGTTTCCATCTCACTACCTCCAAATCAGATAAATTTGCTAAAATTTTACGTTATAATTTTCTATATTTATCGGAATAATTCCTCTATTTTATAATATTTTTATGAAAAAAATTAAAATATTGTTTATTTTTTAAGATAGTACACCTTTTTCATGATAGCTCAGCATAAATGTCAACAAATTTCACATACTGGTTTATTGTAACGCAAAAAGACCACCACAAAAAATCTCGCGATAATTTTTTGCAGCAGTCTTTTTGCTATTCTATCTTTTTCTACTTTTTTCCAATTTTATCAAATATTTTTATCTTTTTATTTTAATTCATCCACAACTTTTTGAATAGCTGCGATAGCATCTTCTGGAAGTTTATCATAACCTTCTTTTGCTGTATCACAAGATGTTACAAATTTCACTCTATCCTGCATACGAGCTTTTAATTGTTCTAGATAATTTGCATCATTCATATCTGGTACAAAACCTTCCCATTCAAAAATTTCGATATCAGAGAAAGGTCCCCATTGTTTAAATTCTGCTTTTCCTTCTACAATCGCTTCCAAAATTCCAAGAGTATCAGCAGGTTTTACTTTTTTACCCATGAAATCTCCTGTATTCACGATATAGCAGTCTACATTTTTCTCAGCAACTAATTTTTTGAATTTTTCATAATCATTCGCTAATGGATAAGTTCTAAATGGATTAGCATAAGGAACTACTACTAATGCATTTGGATCTACACCTTCTGCCAGTCTTTCTGCAGAAGATCTCTTTGTAGCGAGAGTTGCTCCCATCACAGATGCCAATGCTGCACCTTTTAATTTCACTACAGGAGGAATGGTAGGATCTTTCATAATCCAGAAAATAGCATTTACAGGAGCATCAATTTTATCTACACGGTTTGGAGACCACAATTTAGATTTAATAGCACGTCCATTTCCATTGCGGATATCTTCCGTTACAAGCTGAATCTTACCTTCTTCATCTAAAGTTGCTGCATTATTCATAACGGTTAAAAGATACTTATTATCATCACAGCCTGTCGGATAATCTTGAGTCTTATCAAAATATGTAGGCTCTAATGCGATAGAAGAACAGGTATCAGAATTGATGATAAATGCGTCATCATGAAGCACTTTAATTTCATATTTTCCACCATGTTTTGCATGAGTGAGAGTGGATTTTCCAGAACCAGATAAACCGAATACAGAAGCAACATATTTCTTTCCGTCCTCGAGTAAATATTCTTTCTGTCCGCCATGACAAGAAGCATATCCATTACGATTTGCAATAGCCCAAGCCATCGTCAATGTGCCTTTTTTATGTTCTCCGAAATATCTCATTCCTAAGATAGCAGCACAGTTTTGGTCTGTATTAAAATAGCATAAGCATTTTGGATCATATCCCGGCTTATTTGTTCCTGGCCATTGAGGATTGGAGAAAATATAGATATCTGGCTCTTTTCCATCTCCTACTGGTTTAGAATCTTTATACATCTTCACATAATCATCAGACATATATTGGAAATTTAACATCCAAGAATACATGAGATTTTCTTCGCCTTCTGGAAGTAATAAATGAGCTTTTACCATAAATTCTGGATCAAGTCCAACATATACTTCTGCATGATACATTTTTTTCCATCTTATATCATATACAGCATCCATCACCATTTTATCTAATTCATCACAATTTACATTCGGTTCTCCAGCTATTCTTCTAGCTGCTGCATAACGTCCTGTGATTGAACCATCATTGAATAAAAGAACTTTCGCATCCTTTTCAAGACCAAATTCTTCTCCTCTATATACAGGCATATCTGTAACAATTGTTCCCGGAGAATTTTTTGCCAGTTCATATGCCTGTTTTAATGTGTTTACTTTTACTACATTGTTTCCATAAAAAGCTGTTTCAATAATAGAACGTGTTTTAGAAAAACCTGGTTTTTTAGCACCGATTTCACTGATTGGATAATAAGCCTTTGTTGACATTTGAGTTCCTCCTTAATAATATCAAATTTTTTTTATTATCTCATTTTGTGAAAAGAAAGTCAAGCAATGAATGAAAGAAAAATCTATTAAATATTTATAAATTGTTATTATTTCGCTATAATTCCAATTTTATCCTGTATAAGAGTGAAATTATGAGAAAGAGAAGGGAACAGTTTGACGAAAGGGTCGCTACGGCAAGGAAGTATTCCAACG
>CAJUHN010000289.1 GCA_910585935.1 uncultured Lachnospiraceae bacterium
ACCAGCAACTCTTATATCCTATCACATTCATTTCTTCCTGTCAAGCACTTTTTTAAAAATTTTTCATTCTTGACTTTTCTGAATGTTCCACTCATTATGAGCAGAAATTAATATATCATATCACTTTCTGTTTGTCAACCATTAAATTTTAATTTGATAAACTTTCGTAATATGAAAACGGAGGAAGAGGGATTTGAACCCTCGCGCCGCGCAAACGACCTACACCCTTAGCAGGGGCGCCTCTTCAGCCTCTTGAGTATTCCTCCTCACTGAACTTCTGATAGATTATATGCTCTTTTATTTACACACAACCCATGTGGGTAATGCAAAAATTATTATACTAAATGTTTTTTTATTTGTCAACCTAATTTTTGCATTTTTTTGTTTTTTCGCTTTTATTCTTGTTTTATTATTTTTTCGTCATATATATCTTTAAAAATTTTATCTTAAATCATATAACTTTACTTATAATATTACCATAATAATCTCTTTTCATTCCAAAATATCTAAAACTTATAAAAATATCTTCTTTTAAAATAATAGTGATGTACTTTCCCACTTATAGAAGTAGGAGTATTCTTGCTATTTTAAGGATAAAAAAATAAAACATACACTTTGACCAAATAGTTCGCTCCGAAAATACCTATTCCAACGAAGCCGCGCTCTCGCTCCGTTCCAGACGTAGCGGACACTAAATTCGCAAATCCCGCTTCTTGCGGGTTTGCTCATTAAGTGCCGACGTCTTCCAAGGGACTTCTTTTGGAATAGGTATTTTCTCCGCTAGTTTGTAACATAGGCTAGTTTACAAAGTAACATAACTATTTCTTACTATTATAAAGCTCAAAAGAAATATCTTTATAAATTCTAGCTTTCTATTTAACTAGCATAACGAGTTAAATTATAATGATCACTTTGCACTTTACAAAACAAAAAAATAAAATTTATTTTTTTCAAGATGATATGAGTAGCTTTTTAGAATAGCCGATAAACTAGCAAAGGCAAGGAACTATTCCAAAAGAAACCCCTTGGAAGACGTTGGTACTTAATGAGTAGTCCTGTAAAGGGCTACGAATTTAGTACCACTACGTCTGGAACGGAGCGAGAGCGCGGTTTCGTTGGAATAGTTCCTTGCCGACGCGAACCTTCATTCAAAATGTTCTCCTAACCTTTGTTCCTTTTACAACAATTCTATTCTCTTTGACCAATAAGTAGTTAATATAAATTATTCCCTTCTGAATCAATAACGACTATTACAGGAAAATTCTTCACTTCTAATTTTCTAATCGCCTCTGTTCCTAAATCTTCATATGCAATTACTTGTGATGATATAATACATTTTGATAATAATGCCCCTGCTCCTCCTATCGCTGCAAAATAAACGGCTTTTCTTTTTATAATTGCTTCTTTCACCTGTTCTGAACGTCTTCCTTTTCCAATCATACCTTTTAATCCTAAATCTATCAATTCAGGTGTATACTTATCCATTCTGCTGCTGGTTGTTGGTCCTGCTGAACCGATCACTTGTCCCTCTTTTGCAGGAGAAGGTCCCATATAATAAATAATATTATTTTTCAGTTCTATAGGCAGTTCTTCTTTTTTTCTCAATGTTTCATACATTCTTTTATGTGCAGCATCTCTTGCAGTATAGATTGTTCCTGTTATAAAGACAAAATCTCCTGCTTTTAATTCCTCTATCTCCTCTTCTTTTAATGGTGTATTAATATATTTATCCATTTTAAAAACTCCTTTCCGAAAATATCGGTTTTATATTACTCTGGTAATATGGCGATTCACATGACAGCAGATATTTACAGCTACTGGTAATCCTGCAATATGTGTAGGATAAGTTTCAATATTAACGGCAAATGCTGTTTGTGTCCCCCCTAAACCTCCCGGTCCTATTCCTAATTCATTTATTTTTTTTAATAGTTCTTCTTCTAACTCTTTTATATAAGGATATGGATAGGAAGATGGTATATTGAGATCTCGAGTAAGTGCTTTTTTTGCTAATAATGCACACTTCTCAAATGTTCCTCCGATTCCAACTCCTATTACCATAGGAGGACAAGCATTAGGTCCTGCTTCTCTTACAGATGTAAGAACAACTTCCTTCACGCCTTCTATTCCATCTGCTGGTTTTAACATAAAAATCCGACTCATATTCTCACTTCCGAATCCTTTTGGAGCAACTGTAATCTCTATTTTATCTCCTTTTATAATCTCATAATGAATAACAGCTGGTGTATTATCTTTTGTATTTTCTCTTAAAATAGGATCATTTACTACTGACTTTCTTAAATATCCTTCTTGATATCCTTCTCTCACTCCTTTTTGTATTCCTTCTTCTAAATCTCCATTTATGATATGAACTTCCTGTCCTATTTTTATAAAGATAACTGCCATGCCAGTATCTTGACAGATAGGAATCTGATCTGATTTGGCGATTTTTAAATTTTCCTCTAATTGTTTTAAAATCTTTATTCCGAGTAAAGATTCTTCTTTTTGAACTGCGTTCTGTAATTTTGTTTGCATATCAGAAGATAAAACATAATTTGCCTGTATACACATCTCTTTTATTTCTTTTGTTATTTCAGATATATCAACCTCTCTCATCTTTTTCACATTAGAACTCCTTTTTCTGTTTTTTTGTTTTTAAATATAATATCTGTAAATTATTTTTTAATACTTTTTATCATATTATCATAATATAAGATATTCTTTAACGCAAGAAGCAAAAAAGTTATATTTTTATTGACAAAATATTCCTGTCGTTGTATTATTGTATTAAGTAATTAATACAATAATACAACGAGGAGTGATTACATGTCATGGAATTTAAAACCAGATCGCCCTATTTATTCTCAGTTATTAGAATATATTCAAATTTTCATTATCTCTGGAAAATATAAACCCGGAGAAAAACTCCCTTCCGTTAGGGATTTAGCAGAAGAGGCTTCTGTCAATCCAAATACTATGCAGAAAGCACTAGCAGAATTAGAACGTGTAGGCTTAGTCTATACCCAAAGGACAAATGGGCGTTTTATTACAGAAGACGAAAATATGATACGAATGTTAAAAGAAAATGTAGCACAAGCTCAAATTAGAGAATTTTTTGATAATATGGAACTTCTGGGATTTTCTATACAGGAAAGCGTACAACTAATTATAGAAACAGGAAAGGAGAGGCAAAATGAGTGTGATTTTAAAATGTAATAATTTAGTAAAACATTATAGCGGAAAAGAGGCTATCTGTGGTATTAATCTCACAGTGGAAAGTGGAAGAATTGTAGGGCTTTTAGGACCTAATGGCAGCGGAAAAACAACTTTAATTAAATTAATCAATGGGCTTTTATCTCCTACATCAGGTGAAATTTTAGTAAATAATATTCCTATTGGACCTTCCACAAAGGCGATTGTTTCTTATTTACCAGAAAGAACTTATTTAAATCGCTGGATGAAGGTATGTGATATTATTGATTTTTTCTCAGACTTTTATAGTAATTTCGATAAAAACAAAGCATATGAAATGTTAAAAAGACTCAATATTAATCCACAGGATAAATTGAAAACTATGTCAAAGGGGACAAAAGAGAAAGTTCAGCTTATTTTAGTTATGAGCCGTAATGCAGACTTATATTTATTAGATGAACCTATCGGAGGTGTTGACCCTGCTGCCAGAGATTATATTTTAAAAACGATTTTAAATAATTATAATCCAAATGGAACGATTATTATTTGTACCCATTTGATTTCTGACATTGAACAGATTTTAGATGATGTTATCTTTATACAGCAGGGCAGAATCGTAAAAACTGCATCTGTAGATGAAATTCGTTCTCAGGAAGGAAAATCTATTGATGCATTATTCAGGGAGGTATTTAGATGTTAGGAAAATTATTAAAGCATGAAATAAAAGCGACTTCAAGAGAATATTTATTGCTTTATGGTGCATTTCTAATTATCACTATATTTAATAAAATTTTCTTAGAAGTAAATACAGGAAGAAGAAATACAATGATCTCTATATTTCAAAATATTTTTATGGCAGCCTATGTTTTAATGTGTATGACAATTTTTATTGTTACTATTATTTTAATCATAAGGCGATTTTATAAAAATTTACTGGGAGATGAAGGTTATTTAATGTTCACACTTCCTGTAAAAACATATGAACTAATTTTAAGCAAATTAGTCATAAGTTTATTATGGTTTGTTTTAAGTTTTGTTGTATTTATATTCTCTATTGTTATTTTATTATCTGGTCATGATTTCTTTAGAGAAATATTTTATTTTTTTGATGAATATACACAAATTTTTGAGGAAAGCTTTGGTACTATTGTTTTATTTATTGTTATGGCATTAGTATCTGGTATATTCAGTATCTTGATGTATTATTTATCAATGGCAGGAGGACAATTAATTGGAAAGTATAGAATTGTAGGAGCTATTGGAATTTATTTTGCTCTTAGCTTTATTATCCAAATTCTCTCCACTTGCATTATGCTTGGTATAGATGTTCCAAATAATTTTTTCATCTCAACACCTTCTTATCAATTTTTCTTGCAATTTTTTAATAAAATTCTTGTGACATATACGGTTATGGAACTTATTTTATCTGCTATATTTTTTGTTCTGACTAATTATATTTTATCAAAGAGGTTAAACTTAGAATAAATTGAATTTTACTATATCCAAAAAGGGAGCTGGCTTGCCAGCTTCTTTTTTGATGAAAGAGAAAAAGATTGTTGTTGTTTGAAAGATATTTTAAGTTTTAGAATAGGAAATTTGACTGTTAATTTTTATAGTTAAGTTAATGTGGTTTTGTGATTTCTATTTTTATTAAAAGTTATAATTTAGGTTGCTTGAAAGACAAAGGGACGCTACGGCAAGGAAGTATTCCAGCGAAGCCGCGCTTTCGCTCCGTTCCAGACGTAGCGGTACTAAATTCGCCGTTCCGCTTCTTGCGGAACAGCTCATTAAGTGCCAACGTCTTCCAAGGGGCTTCTTTTGGAATACTTCCTTGCCT
>CAJUHN010000290.1 GCA_910585935.1 uncultured Lachnospiraceae bacterium
GAATCTGGAATTAATGACGCATGGAGAACTGGCGGGATATGTGAAGGCGATCATCAGAGAGGACTTGCATGGAAAGTAGGGAAGAACGAAAGAGGAGACTGCGGGAAAAGCTGGTAGAAAGCATCGATTACGCCACAGAGAAATCAGACGAAGAGATACAGGATCTGATCGATGATATGCTGACACGGGAGAGTAAGGCGGCCCCGCTTGGTGTGGCGGAGCGGGAACAGCTTAGACGGGAGTTATTTCATGCGATCCGCAAACTGGATGTACTGCAGGATCTGGTGGATGATGCTCATATTACGGAGATTATGATCAACGGGCCGGAGCACATTTTTGTTGAACGGGCCGGCCGGCTGTATCGGAGTGAGCTTCGATTTGAGAGTCAGGAGCAGCTGCACAATGTGATACAGCAGATCGTGGCGGATTGTAACAGAGTGGTCAACGAAGCCTCTCCGATCGTGGATGCAAGGCTGCGGGGTGGAGCACGCGTCAATGTGGTCTTAAATCCGGTGGCATTGAACGGCCCGATCGTCACGATCCGTCGATTTCCGGATAAGCCTGTTATGATGGAAGATCTGATCGCGTATGGCTCCATAACACGGGAAGTATGCGAGTGGCTGCAGAAGCTTGTGCGGGCGAAATACAACATTATGATCAGCGGCGGCACGGGATCCGGCAAGACGACCTTTTTAAATGCGTTGTCCTGTTACATTCCGACAGAAGAACGGATCATCACGATAGAGGACAGCGCGGAGCTGCAGATACTGGGGCTGCCGAATCTGGTCCGCATGGAAAAGAGAAATGCCAACGTGGAAGGATGCAGTGAGATAAGCATCAGGGATTTGATTAAAACAAGCCTTCGCATGAGACCGGATCGGATCATCGAAAAATTTGGGGTTAGGGGCGAAGAATCCTTATAAATACGGTATTCCTACATAGTGAACGTTCACCATGTAAAAACCCTTATATTTACTAGAAAAACAGCCATTTCTGATAATATCCCATAATTTGTGGAATAAGGCATGGGCATTAAAAAAGGTGGAGACATTCATCCCCACCAATAAGTATCAGAAATTTAACAAGCCATTCTGTAGATTAGCTTCATCCAATTTCTTTTTTAAAGATTCATTTTTAGCACGTTCATTTTCATACTTTTCCTTGTAGGATTCCTCTTTTTGATACTGCTCAATTTGTTTTTGCATTTTTTTAATCTGCGTATAAAGAGCTTTGTTAAGAGCATCTTTGCTGTCTTGTGACTGCATCCTCTTTTTGAGTTTTCTGTTTGTAATGCCAATGGCATCATCTAAAACCTTTCGCACATCAGGATGATTCGTGAAATATGTTCTGCTGATATGTGCTTTTTGGCAAACAAGAGTAACAGATATTTCGCCTTTTTCTTTGTAAAAATCAATGGCTTTCAAGACACGTTCTCTGGTTTCTTCGCCTCTTTTGCGATTATAATTCTCCATTGGTTTAGTGTTTCTTTTCATCAAGCATCTTCTCCAATCTGTTAATAATGTTTTGTAGAGCTTCTTTCTCTGCTGTGCATTTTTCAACAATTCTTGTGTAACCATTAGCTTCGGCAACTGCCAGGGTAGATTCCAACTCTGAAAGCTGTAATCTGTAGCTGGTCAAATGCTTCATGGAAGGTCTGAACTGCGAACAAGTGAGACAGGCATTGATTTTATCGCAAATACCCAAGTCAATAGGCTTGCAGCACCATCCATTACATAGTGGAATAGCATTTTCATAATCATCAAGATTAAATTCATCCATCTTCCCGATAGAATTGATTAGGATAGATTCTTTCCTCAAATACTCTTGAATATGCTCATTTACGCTTGTCTGTGTCGCTGTAGCATAATAACTAAGAGCAGAAAGAGTTGATACTCCTAAAATATCAGCAGTCTTTTTTGCGTCTTCCCCTAAATTGATAAGGTCTGTGGCTTTTGTGCTTCTAAACCTATGTGTGCCAAATACAAGCGGCTTTCCATCACGCCCTAAAACATTATGCTTTACAAGGGCAGTCTTCACATTTCTAACAAATGTTGAATATTTAATAATTGTGCCATCCTGATTCAGAAATACATATTTGGATTCAGGATATTTTGTTTTGTTTCTGGCAATTTCATTTGAAATTATCCTATAAGTAATATCGTTTAATGGGATGCTGTGGTTGCGCTCTGTCTTGTACATATAGAGTTTTATGTATGGTACATCTCCATTGAAATACAGGCAATCTGTTTGGAGGTGCAATACTTCGCTAATTCTCATGCCACAATGGTGTAATATCAACAATATTTTGCCATACACTTTTGGCAGGTCATGGATAACAGAAAATATTCCTACAATTTCATCAGTCGTATAAAATTTTGCTCTTCGTTCCGTTTTAAAAGCATAGTCAGAGGACAGGATAATAGGAACAGAGGGGAATCTTTTATCTTCACCCAGCAGCCCATACTCAAACATTACAGATAAATGTAAAATGCCTACGTTTATCATGTGCTGTGAGGAATCTGATTCTACTCTCAAAAAACAAAAATAATCCTCAATAATATCTCTGTTTACCTCTGCAAAGCTATTGATGCTTTCATCATATTCATAGAGCCACTGGCAAAACATTTTGATGCTATAAAGGTATGCATATGCACTATCAAAAGTTATTGAAGCCAGCTTAAAGCGTATAAATTCTTTCGTAACTTTTTTCAGTAAAGGCTGTCTAATTTGAGAAAAATCAAGATTTTTATTCCCAGAAATTTTTTTAATCTCATCAGGCTTTATATCTTCTATTCTCCAATAGTCTCTTTCAAACACGGGCTTACTACTTTCAATAAACTTATGGATAGCTCTTTTGAGAGCATCAAGGAAAGAAATAAGCCTATTTCTTTTTTTCATTGATACAATTTCATTCCCAATTAGGGCAGAGCCGTTGTCAGTTTTTATTTTATGGGATTGGCCTATGTATCCTTCATAGTCATTAGTGTCAATATCCAAAACAGTTCCATAGGATTTGTCATTGACATAGGAAAACAACAGCTTAAATCTGTCAGTGTATTCTGCGAAAGTCCCCAGGACAATCTTTTTGTCTGATATAAGCAGATAGCAGAAGTATTTTGATTCTTCCCTGATGACAGGATTTTTGCATAAAGAAAAATCCATTTTGTTTCCCATTACATTACTGCGGGCAATCCAACAATTTTTATACGTTTGGGAAGCAGTTTTATAATAATCCCATTCCATGATATCCCAAACATCGTTATTGTAGGGTTCTGGCAGGTTAAACTTTGGAAGCTCAATCTGCTTTGTTAAAATCTGTGCCATATCTATAATCCGCCTTTCTGCGAAAGGCACCAATGCGGTCATGAAACCCGTCTCGGTCTTTCGCTGTTTTGAATTTCCTGATATAGTTTTCCTATAAGACTGACACACTACAGAACACGTGGAGGTGAGTGGCGGGGCTGTATAGCGGCAACCCCGCATATCTATATGTTGTCGGTCATCCGTTAAGGCATCAATGATTGGCGCATGACAGTAGCCCGTAAACTTATCTCTTCCAAAGTCGACTCGATTTTGCCGGATGACCAGTCACTGTCAGTTTTATAACGATAAATCATCAGGAGGTTATTTTGTGTCATTTAAAATTCTTAAAAACAACTGCTGTGGACTTGATGTCCACAAAACATGGATCTTTGCCTGCATTGGTATTACAGATTCCCACAGCCGTACAGAATATAAGCAGGCTCGTTTCTCTTCCTTTTCCAAAGGTTTGCAGGAACTGTGTGACTGGCTTGCAAAATATCGCTGTACTGATGTCTGTATGGAGTCTTCTGGCAAGTACTGGATCCCTGTCTTTAATATTCTTGAGAAAAACAACCTCTGGGTTACGCTTTCTCATCCCAAGTATACAAAACCCTTGAAGGGAAATAAGACTGACCGTAAAGATGCTAAATGGATTTGCGATCTTTACATGTGTGGTATGGTCAAGCCATCCTTCATTCCACCTGCCAGCATCCGTCATCTTAGAGATTTGGTTCGTTATCGTTTCAAACTTACCTGTATGATTACTGGCGAAAAGAATCGGGCCCAAAACTGTCTAACCGTATCAAACCTTAAACTCGATGATGTATTCAGTGACGTCTTTGGCAAGTCCTCCCGTTCCATCACGGAACAGATACTTGCCCACCCAGGGAAAACTTTTGATGTCACACCTTTCGTACATGGACATTGTAAGACTCCTATAGAAGAAATCCAAGCCGCTGTCGATGGTGCCATCTCGCCTGAACAGGCTGTTAAACTTCGTCAATGTCTTGACCACATCGACGAATTAGAAAAGCACATAGAAACAGTGGAACAGGAAATTCTTCGTCTTTCTGACCCGTACGAATCAGCGCTCAACCTGATACGTACTGTTCCCGGATTTCACAAGAATCCTATGACCGCAATCCAAGTCCTTTCTGAAATCGGTGCTGATATGTCTGTTTTCCCCACAGCAAAGCACCTTGTATCATGGGCCGGATGTTGTCCCCGCAACGATCAAAGCAACAAAAAGATCAAATCAACTCGAATTTCCCGTGCCGGTTCTTATTTTAAACCAATACTGGTACAAGTTGCAAATGCTTTAATCAAATCGAAGAAACATCCTGAATTTACAAACCGCTACCGGCGTATCAAAGCACGTCGTGGTCACAAGAAAGCCATCATTGCCATCTGTCGTATGATCCTGACCGCTATCTGGCACATACTCTCAGATTTGAATCCATATACACCGGATGGATTTCTTGAATCACGTCCTGTGAATGAATCAAAAACCCTGACTACTTCACAGGCACTTAATCTTCTAAAGCAACGTGGTTACATTATCAAAGATGAGCCTGTAACAGCTTCCTGATTAGGTGTTGTGTCTATATTTACTTTTAAAGCCACCCGATAAGATGGTTTGTTTGCTATACCCTTTAATTCTTGACTATCTGCTACTTCTTTGTTTCAAACTT
>CAJUHN010000291.1 GCA_910585935.1 uncultured Lachnospiraceae bacterium
CGAGAATTTAGTACCGCTACGTCTGGAACGGAGCGAAAGCGCGGCTTCGTTGGAAGAGTACCTTCCCTGTGCGCCCCCTTCGTCAAAACATTTCCCTAACCAATCATAAATTCATTTCTCATCTAAAAATAAAAGGCTAAGATATCTTCTCTTTCGTATATTCTAGCCTGAATTTGGGATACTATCTTTATATGAACAACATCATAAAAAATAACTTTATTAAATGTGGTCTTACTGGCTGGTGTTTAGAAGTCTTTTGGACTGGTTTTAACTCTCTATTACAATCTGACCGCAAAATGACAGGAACTACTTCTTTAATCATGTTTCCTATCTATGGAATGGCTGCTCTCATCAAACCAGTTTATGAAGTGATAAAAAACCGGAATATGCTATTACGAGGAGGTGTCTATACATTATTTATCTTTACAGCAGAATATATTTCCGGCTTTTTTTTACGCATTTTTAACATGTGTCCTTGGGATTATAGTGGTACTTTTTTTAGTGTAAATGGTTTAATCCGTCTTGACTATGCACCTGTATGGTTTATTACAGGTCTTTTAATGGAAAAAATTGTTTCCTCAAAAAATTCTATAAAATAATTGCTGTCACCCCTTTTGGGTGAACAGCATATTTTTTTCTTCTTATCCCTTATAGAGTGGATATTTTTCTGTCAATCCTTTTACTATTCCTAGTGCCTTTTCCTTATTCTCTTTCTCATTTTGTATAATGAGAGAAATTGCTTCTGCAATCTCATCCATCTCTTCTTCTTTCATTCCTCTTGTCGTAACTGCTGGTGTTCCTAAACGAATTCCGCTTGTCACAAATGGAGATTGTGGATCATTAGGGATTGTATTTTTATTACAAGTGATATTTGCTGCATCTAAAACTTTTTCTGCTTCCTTTCCTGTGATATTCCAATTCTGTAAATCTACCAACATCAAATGATTATCCGTTCCACCTGATACGATTTGAAATCCTCTCTTAGTCAATCCATTCGCAAGTGCTTGTGCATTTTTTAAAATCTGCTTTTGATATTCTTTAAACTCTGGCTCTAATGCCTCTTTAAAACATACTGCCTTTGCCGCAATCACATGCATCAATGGTCCTCCCTGTATTCCGGGAAAAATAGCCTTATTAAAATTATATTTCTCTGCAGCCTCTTTATTCGCTAATATCATTCCGCCCCTTGGTCCGCGTAATGTCTTATGAGTGGTAGTTGTCACTACATCTGCATAGGGAATAGGACTAGGATGCACTCCTGCTGCTACTAATCCTGCTATATGCGCCATATCTACCATCAAAACTGCTCCCACTTCATCTGCTATCTCTCGAAATTTTTTAAAATCAATGGTTCTTGCATAAGCACTCGCTCCTGCTACAATTAATTTTGGTTTCGCTTCTAATGCGATTCTTTTAATTTCTTCATAATCCAAAAATCCTTCTTCATTCACTCCATATGGCACGATATGAAAATATGCTCCTGACATATTCACAGGACTTCCATGAGTCAAATGTCCGCCATGATTCAAATTCATTCCCATCACCGTATCTTCTGGCTTTACAACTGCAAAAAATACCGCCATATTTGCCTGCGCACCAGAATGAGGCTGCACATTCACATAATCACAGCCAAATAATTTCTTCGCCCTTTCTATTGCCAAATTTTCCACGATATCCACATAATCACAGCCTCCATAATAACGCTTTTTCGGATATCCTTCTGCATATTTATTTGTCAATGGACTTCCCATCGCTGCCATCACCGCTTTACTGACAAAATTTTCAGAAGCAATTAATTCAATATGGCTGTTTTGTCTATCTATTTCTCCTTCTATGGCTTCTGCGATTTCTGAATCAAAATCTTTTATCTCTTCTAATGTATACATTATTTCCACCTTCTCTTTTCTTTTTACTCTGCTAGTTCTTTATCTTCTAAAAATCCGATATATCATATCTATCTAACAGATTTTTTTATTATAACATATATCCCATATTTTTCAAGAATTTTAAAGGCATCATAAAAAGCCTCCAAATTCACGAAATATATTTCTCAACCTAATGCTCATATGTGGTAAAGTAGCACACAAAGATTTGCTAGACAGTCAAACCACTATTCCAAACTCTACCGGACAGTAAAAGCAGGAAAACTAAAACTATTTGCTCTATTTTTTTTACTTCTCTTGACAACTGCCATATATTGTATTATACTGTATTTATTATAGTAATACAGTTAAATACAGAAAGGCGGTGACGGTTTGGAAATTGTTGTAAGTAATAAGACAAGTCGCCCTTTGTATGAACAAATTTCAACTCAAATTAAAACACAGATTATGAATGGCGAGTTAAAAGCTGGGGAAGCACTTCCCTCTATTCGTTCTCTTGCAAAATCATTGCAAATCAGTGTTTTGACTGTACAAAAGGCGTATGACCTTTTACAATCAGACGGATTTATCGAAACAACAGCCGGAAAAGGTTGTTATGTATCAGTCCAAAATCAAGATTTTTATTTAGAAGAACAGCAAAAAAAAATAGAAGAACATTTTAATGAGGCTATCGAAATAGCCCACACAAACGGAATATCACTTAATAAACTGATTGACTTATTGACACTACTATATGAGGAGGATTAACAATGCATAGTGCTATGACTATTTCTGGACTATCCAAAACTTATAAAGATTTTGTCTTGGATAGCGTTTCATTTACTGTACCAAGTGGCTCTATTGTCGGACTGATTGGAGAAAATGGCGCAGGTAAAAGTACGACAATCAATGCAGCTTTAGGACTTATCCAAAAAGAAGCTGGTCATGTTTCTATTTTAGGAAATGAAGAACTAAACGGTGACACGAAAGAACAGATTGGTGTGGTCTTTGATGGCAGCAATTATCCCGAAATTCTTTCTCCAAAGAAAATTAACCGAGTAATGAAGAATATTTATCATTCGTGGGACGAACAAATCTATTTCCGGCTGTTAAAACAATTTTCCTTGCCCTTTGATAAGCAAATAAAAAAGTTTTCAAAGGGAATGAAAATGAAGCTGGCAATTTCTGTCGCCTTTTCTCACAATTCTAAATTGTTGATTTTGGACGAAGCTACCAGTGGTCTTGACCCTATTATCCGAGATGATATTTTAGATATGCTTTTGGATTTTGTGCAAGATGAAGAACACTCTATACTGGTATCTTCTCATATCACCAGCGATTTAGAAAAAATTGCCGACTATATCGTATTTATCCATGGAGGAAAAGTGGTGTTCTCCAAACCCAAAGATGAACTGGTTGAGCAATATGGCATTATCAAGTGTGGCGCAGCACAATTTGACGCATTGGATAAATCAGATATTATTGTTTATCGAAAAATGGATTATGAATGGCAAATTTTGATTTCTAATCGGGAAGAAATGCAGAAAAAATATCCAAAAGCAATGATTATTCCAACAACGATTGATGAAATAATGCTACTCTATGTAAAGGGGGAAAACTAATGAAAGGTATCCTGTTAAAAGACCTCTATATTGCAAAAAGCAATATCCTTGTAACTGTTGTCAGCTTAGTTGTTTTAGGTTTTGGACTGTCATTCTTACTTGAAATAAGCGCACTTTTGGTTTTAGCTCCGGTTGCTTCTACGACGGCGGTTTTTATCAGTATTACCAGTGACGCAGGTTCTAAATGGAACAAAAATGTGATTACCATGCCGATATCGAAAAGCCAAATTATTGGCGAGAAATTTATCTTTTATATCCTGCTTGCAGTATTAGGAATGATTACAGCTCTCGTCCCTTGTATTATCCTTGCCTTTTTTGGTGTAAATATAACACTTCACTCTCTATGCTTGTATGGTTCTATTGGAATCAGCGCTACTTTACTAGCAGGCGGTATCAGTTTGCCATGTGCGTATTTATTCGACCCAGAAAAGTCACAAATCGTCTTTATGATGTCTTTTATGGCATCAACGGGAATTATTGTAGGGCTTGTTTTGATTACAAATTTGTTTATATCCGTAAAAAATAATATCCTTTTGACTTTCCATATTGTGTTTGTAATTTCTATCATTTGGTTTTTCATCTCATACAGAATTGCAACAAAAGTATATCAAAAGCGAGATATAACTTGACAAATGGATACTTTACTTGTAGCATGAGAGAAGTATCATCAGCAACTATACTACCATTTTGACTTCTTCTGAAGAAATTTCAGATGTTACTGGTATAACAAGTCAAACATGAGCGAAAGTCAAAAGGGAGGCTTCGGCAAGGAAGTATTTAGGCGAAGCCGCGCTTTCGCTCCGTTCCAGACGTAACGATACTAAATTCGCAGCCCCGCTTCTTGCGGATTTGCTCATTAAGTGCCGACGTCTTCCAAGAGGCTTCTTATGGAATACTTCCTTTCCTCCGCTGGTTCATTGGCTATTTTACTTTTTAAAATCGGAAAGGTCAGTATTTCTATAGGATTTAGAGTTTCGTAATTATTTAGAATAAACCAAAGCAGAAAGGAAGATAACCATCTATGACAACACAATCCATTTTTATCCTATATCTTTTCCTCATCAACCTACTTGCATTCTTTTTAATGAAAATAGATAAGCAAAAAGCAAAGAAAAATCAATGGCGTATCGCTGAAAAAACGCTATTCCTTGTCGCCATTCTAGGAGGCAGTTTTGGTATAAGAGTGGGAATGGAAGTATTTCGTCACAAAACCAAACATAAAACTTTTACTATAGGTATCCCCACTATTTTTTTATTACAAGTTATTTTACTTCTCTTCATCTTAAAACTAACTGCTTAATTTCTTTCTCCTCATAGTAAAAAACAAACCATTTTCTATCACATTATAACTTAGAAATACTATTCCTCTCCTCTCTATAGCTATTACTTATTCTAGAAAATCAAAATTTTTCTTTTTTATAGACATGATAGACAATATGATTTTTTTTAAAAGAACCAATAAAGCAGCACAGGGAAGGAAGTATTCCATAAGAAGCCC
>CAJUHN010000292.1 GCA_910585935.1 uncultured Lachnospiraceae bacterium
GCAATTTCTCTCAAATCTTCACTATCCATAAACGGCGCTAACGCTATGATATCCTGCATATTCCCTTCTAAAATCCCTCCTTGCTCTAACAGGGTTTCTGCAATTTCCTTTAAACCTTCACTATCCATAAATGGCGCTAACGCTATGATATCCTGCATACTAATCTTTTGTTTATTTCTTTCCACTTCTTTCTTTATCTGTGTTGGTTTCATAATAGGAGCAATATCTACTAACTCTTCTCCAGAAATTTCTGTTTCCTCTCCTTTCACTAATTTTTTGATAGCTTCTGCTTCTTTTTCATCTCCTAATAATTCATCCACTGACACTCCTAATTTTTGAGCTAATTCTGGTAATTTTGATATGTCTGGCATGGTTGCTCCTCTTTCCCAGTTACTGACAGCCTGAAAACTAACTCCCATCTCATCTGCTAATTCCATCTGTGTCATGTTTTTACTCTTTCTTAGAGTTGAAATATTTTTTCCTACGCTTTGTATTTGAAACATATTTGTACCTCACTTTCCCCTTATACAGATTTTTTGTATTTGTTTATGAATTTATCGTACTACAAAATCCTTATCCTGTCTAACAAGTAACTCTTGAATCACATTTCAAATCCATATCCTATTCTATCTATACCTTTCATTAATCGGATTCAAGTATCACTTTAGGCAAATTTTTTATATTTCTTTTTTTATATACTGTTAGATCTCTTTTTACTTAAACTCAAGTATTACTTGTTAGACAAAATAAAACTTCTGGTATAAAATAAATAATACAAACTTATAAAATAGTGCTAACTTTAAAAGATAAAACAATAGCACAAGAAAGAAGGAAAATATATGGACAGTAAAATGAAATTAGTAAGAGAAATGGAAATGAATATGGAAGAAATAGAACAAATATCCGTAAAATATCGCTCAGAAGACATTATATTTTACCCCTCACCAAATGACATGTTTCTTTTCAAGGAATATATGAATATAAATGATGAAAAATACTATTCTAAAATTTTGAAAGAAGGAAACAGCATACAAATTGAAACGTGTGAACTACAAATTGAAACACGCGAGCGTGACAAGTCTTTCCTATCGCTTCTTGTTCTAGATTTTAATGTATTATTGGAAATTTATGTTCCAAAAGAATTTCACGGCGTGATAAGGACAGAAGGAACAAACGGTGATATGCGCTCTAAGCTCAAACAAGAATTTTCTGCTTTTTATGCAAAGGCGACCAGTGGTGATATTAAGATAGACCTTATCACTGCAAAAGACATAGATTTACAAGTGAGCAGCGGTGATATTAAAGTAAAACAAATAGAAGGAAATATGATGGTTTCTGCTTCTAGTGGTGATATTAATATAACAGAATTAAATGGAACAGGATGCGTAAAAGTGAGTTCTGGCGATATCCGAATCGGTGTAGCACAGGCACAAGAAAATTTGACATTTTCTGCTTCCAGTGGTTCTATTAATATAGAAGAATTAAATGGGACAGGATGTGTAAAAACGAGTTCTGGCGCTCTTAAAGTAATACTTGGAAAAGTAAAAGGAGCTATTGAAATTCATTCAACTAGCGGATCTCTTTCTTTAGGAATACCCAAAAATCTAAATGCAACCTTAACAGCTTCTATAGGCAGCGGAGTTTTTCACAAAAATTTTGATTCCAAATTAGTGAAAACCATAGACAAAACTCCTAAACGTCAAGTAATGATATTTGGAAACGGAGAAGAAGCGAATATTGAGGTTTCTGCTACTTCTGGAACTATGAATATTTATCAAAAATAAACCATTATATATTTTTTCCCTCTCTTTCATAAATTCTGTCAGTCTCTGATAATACAAAATTTTCAAAGGCTGACAAAGAAAAAAATATCCAAAGAATAATAAATATTTCATCTCTTCTTTTGATGGAAAAATTCATATACCTGTTTTGCCGCTGCCTCATTCATCGTTGGAATATTCTTTAATTCTTCTATATCTGCTTTTCTTATTTCTTCTATTCCCTTAAAATATTTCATCAACGCTTTTCTTCTAGCAGGTCCTATTCCATTAATATCATCTAAAATAGAATGTACTTGTTCTTTTCCTCTCAAGCTTCTATGATATTCAATCGCAAAACGGTGTGCCTCATCTTGTATTCTAGTAATCAGCCGAAATCCTTCACTCTCTTTTGGTATCGGTATTTCTACATTTTGAAAATACAGCCCCCGTGTTCTGTGATTATCATCTTTTACCATGCCACAGACAGGAATTTCAAGTTTTAATGTTTCTAATACCTCTAATGCAACATTCACTTGTCCTCTGCCTCCGTCCATCATAATGATATCTGGAAATTTTGTAAAACTTCCAAATTCTTCTGCGACTTCAGTTTCCTTCAATTTTTTCATTTCTTCTAAACCATGTAAAAATCTTCTCGTCAAAACTTCCTTCATGCTCGCATAATCATCTGGTCCTTGCACTGTCTTTATCTTAAACTTCCGATAATCACTTCTCTTCGGTTTTCCATTTTCATAGACAATCATAGAACCAACCGCTTCAAACCCATTGGTATTGGAAATATCAAAAGCCTCTATCCTTTTTATTTCTTTTAATTTCAGCCATTCTGCAATCTGTTTTATCGCCCCTGTCGTTCTTCTTTCCTCTCTCTTTATCTTTTCTTTATCCTGTTCTAATACAAGCCTTGCATTTTTTGCTGCTAATTCCACTAACCCCTCTTTTTGCCCTTTCTTTGGTACTCTGATATAAACTTTCTGTTCCCTTTTCATGCTCAGCCACTTTTCTAATATTTCCTGCTCTTCCATCTCTTCTTGTATCATTAACTCCTTTGGAATAAATGG
This sequence comes from uncultured Lachnospiraceae bacterium, assembly GCA_910585935.1. Lineage (GTDB taxonomy): Bacteria > Bacillota > Clostridia > Lachnospirales > Lachnospiraceae > MGBC136627. Next base: position 2,837 of record CAJUHN010000292.1, read on the forward strand.
TGTACCTGCATAATATTGTTTTATAAAACTTGCTAATATCTGCCCCTTACTTTCCTGCAAAGCGACTGTTAAATGAAAATGTTCTCTGCCAATCAGTTTTCCATCTCTCACAAAAAATACCTGCACCACCACATCTCGATCTTCTACCGCAAGCCCTATCACATCTTTATCTTCCATATCACTATTTATGATCTTCTGTTTTTGTGCTATCTGCTTTACACTATTCTGCAAATCTCTATACTGCATCGCCTCTTCAAACTCTAAATTTTCAGACGCATTTTTCATTTTCTCTTCTAATTCTCTTAAAATCCCCTCATAATTTCCATTCAAAAAATCCAGCGCCTCTTTTATAGATTTTCCATATTCTTCTTTAGAAATATATCCCTGACAAGGAGCAAAACACTGTTTTATATGATAATTTAAACAAGGTCTGTCTTTTTTCATATCCTTTGGTAAATTTCGATTGCAAGTTCTTATTTTATAAAGTTTCCTCATCAATTCCAAGGTATCATTCACCGCTTTTGAACTGGTATAAGGTCCATAGTATTTTGCTTTATCCTTTTTCATCTCTCTAGCAAATAAAAATCTAGGAAAATCCTCATTTACAGTCACCTTAATATAAGGATACCCCTTTCCATCTTTTAACATCGTATTATATCTGGGCTGATATTCCTTGATTAAATTACATTCCAACACCAACGCCTCTAATTCAGAATCCGTAATAATATATTCAAACCTTTTAATCTGAGAAACCATCTGTTCAATCTTAGCACTTTTATTCCTACTACTCTGAAAATATTGCCTCACTCTATTCTTTAAACTAATCGCCTTTCCGACATAAATAATCTCATCTTTTTCCCCATGCATCAAATAAACGCCTGGCTTTGCTGGAAGTTTTTTTAATTCTTCTGAAATATGAAACCCTTCACCTTGTATTCCCTCTAATTTTTCTCTTGAACCCATCTTACCTCCTGTCATTCCTATCTATCAGCTTTCTAAAAATGCTGCCTTCTTGGCATGTTCATTCATCTTTTCTATCTCTTCTTCCTGAAACTGATAATACTTTTTTAAAAATTCATATTCTCTATCCAAGCTTGTATTAGAAACTGTTCGATTATCTGTATTAATCGTCACTCTCACCCCCATATCAAACAAAACCCGAATAGGATGACTATTCACATCTTTTGCCGCCTTTGTATGCAAGTTACTAATAGGACAAACTTCTAATATAATCTTCTCTCTTATCACCTTTTCTAATAATCCTCTATCCTCTATCACCCGTATTCCATGCCCTATTCTCTTCGCTCCAAATTCCAATGCTTTTTTTATACTATCTGCCCCATCCGCTTCCCCTGCGTGAATAGTAAAAGGCAGCTCTAATTCCCTCACCCTCTCAAACAACCCATTATAACACTCTGTCTTAAATAATGCCTCCGCTCCCGCCAGATCAACAGCACAAACACCCTTTCCTAAATATTTCCTTGCCACCTCTATTGTCTTTAAATTCTCCTCTTCATTTCCCTCTCCTCTCATACAACAGAGAATAAGACTCGCCTTTATACTCGGAAAATCCACCAATCCTCTATTTAACCCCGCAATCGCCGCTTCTACTACCTGTTCCTGACTCAAACCTTTTTTCGTAGAAAGCTGTGGTGCGAATCTAATTTCTGCATAAAGTACACCCTCTTCTCTTAAATCTTCTATCAACTCATATACCACTCGTTCTATCGCATCAGCCTTCTGTAAAACCATAAGAGGCAAATCAAAACGCTGAAGATATTCTGTAAGATTTTTACAATCCTCTGGTACTCTCAAAAACCCTTCCAACTCTTCCTTATTCCGTGCTGGCAGCGTAATATGCTGCTCTCTCCCCAACTCCCACACCGTTTCTGGACGCAAAGAACCATCTAAATGTAAATGTAAATCTATCTTGTTTTTTATCATATTTTTTCTCCCTTTCCTAACAAAAATCCCTTATCTCATTTCTCCAAACAGCAAAAAAATCAAAAGATACCTTCTGACCAAAGGTTCGCACAGGAAAGAAATATTCCAACGAGGCCGCACTCTCGCTCCGTTCCAGACGTAACGGACACTAAATTCTCGGCGCGTCACCGCACC
>CAJUHN010000293.1 GCA_910585935.1 uncultured Lachnospiraceae bacterium
AGCTATGAGGTTATGAGCAAGTAGCGAAGCGGATTGCGAATATCCGATTTGACTGTAAGTAAGAATACTTTAGAAAGTAATATTTTGCTGACGAAGTATAAATACATTACTTAAATTAAACTTATTAACAAACGCTATTTTCTGTTACGTTTTGCAAACTAGACTATGATAATAAACTAGCGGAAGGCAAAGACTATTCCGAAAGAAGCCCCTTGGAAGACGTTGGCACTTAGCAAACAGACCTTTATGGTCTGTGCGCTTAGTACCACTACGTCTGGAACGGAGCGAAAGCGCGGCTTCGTTGGAATAGTCTTTGCCTTTCGCGAACCTTTGTCTAACACATATCCATAAAAACCTAAGATTTATTTATTTTGCAAGCGTTCAATAATGTTGATGAGTAAAGTGATATCACTTTCAGGTAGTTTATAAATATAATCAATTGCCTTTTGCCTGGTAGGTGTAGTGAGTTGTTCTTCATTAAAAAATTCTTTTGGAGTTACTCCTAAATATTCACAGATGTAGAGAAGCTCTGGCGTAGAAGGCAAAGAGCGTCCAGAAGTGATACTTCTTATGTAACTTGTACTGTGTCCGAGATCTAAGCTCATTTTGCGTTCGGAAACATTTTTATTTTGTCTTAACTGCGTAATTCTGTCTCTTATAAAATCTTCAGTCATTTGTAAAAATTCTCCTTTCTTTTATCTTTCATTTTCTATAATAATCATAGAATACATAATTGATAAAATCGGGCGCTGACAATATCTATTTTACTTGAAACGAGCGTAAATATCGCTTATAATAAAGCGAAATAGATGATTTTAGAGTTTATTTACATATAAGAAAAATAAAGGATAGAAAATAAAATATTAGAAAATAAATTTATAGAAAAATTGAAAAAAAGAAAAAGGGAGGTTGGAATGAGAAGAAAAGGAAGTGCTACTTATAAATATTTATAATTATTAACTAATACTTATAAATAACATTCGCATAATCCATAAATGCGAGAACAAAATTTGATTGCTTTTCATAAATAGCTGTATTATAATCATAAATGATATATTTTACTAGAAGCAGATAAAGAAAAGGATTGGTGTTAGATATGAAAAAATTAGAGTTGCTCTATGAAGGAAAAGCCAAAAAAGTATTTAAAACAGAAGATGAGGATGCATTAATCGTAGATTATAAAGATGATGCGACTGCTTTTAATGGAGAGAAGAAAGGTACAATAGTTGGAAAAGGTGCGATCAATAATCGCATGACAAACCATATTTTTAAATTGTTGGAAAAAGAAGGTGTTCCTACTCATTATATTGAGGAATTGAGTGACTGTGAAACGGTTGTGAAAAAAGTACAGATAGTGCCATTAGAGGTTATTATTCGCAATATTGCAGCAGGAAGCTTTTCTAAAAAATTAGGAATAGAAGAAGGAAGAAAGTTATTAGCTCCTACATTAGAATTTAGCTATAAAGATGATGCTCTAGGAGATCCTATGATCAATGATTATTATGCGATTGCGATTGGTGCTGCTACCAAAGAAGAAATTGATACGATTACAAAATATGCTTTTAAGGTGAATGAAGTTTTAATGAAATATTTTGATTCTCTTGGAATCGAATTAGTGGATTTTAAAATTGAATTTGGCAGATATAAGGGACAGATTATCTTAGCAGATGAAATTTCTCCAGATACTTGCCGTTTATGGGATAAAGAAACGCATGAAAAATTAGATAAAGATCGTTTTCGCAGAGATTTAGGAAATGTAGAAGATGCTTATCAAGAAGTTTTTAGAAGATTAGGAATTGTTTAAAAAATGGGGACAGGTATTTACTTGCCCCCATTTATACACTATTATCTGATCATAGAAAGGTAAAAAAAATGGAGAGAAACTGTTTAAAGAAAGATATAAAAAAGAAGAGTTTCTGTGAAGTACAAAAAGAAGATTTCGATGAACTTCATGAGGAATGTGGAGTATTTGGAATCTATGATTTGGATGGAAATGATGTCGCATCCAGCATATATTATGGATTATTTGCACTTCAGCACAGAGGACAGGAGAGCTGCGGTATAGCGGTGAGTGATACCACAGGACCAAAAGGAAAGGTCAACTCTGTAAAGGGAATGGGATTAGTAAATGAAGTATTTGATCAAGAAGGGCTAGAAAAGCTGCATGGAGATATTGGAGTGGGGCATACTCGCTATTCTACAGCAGGAAGCAGTACAAGAGAAAATGCACAGCCCTTAGTGCTCAATTATGTAAAAGGAACTCTCGCACTCGCACATAATGGAAATCTGATTAATGCCCCTGAATTGAGAAGAGAGCTAGAATATACAGGAGCTATATTTCAAACAACCATTGATTCTGAGGTGATCGCTTATCATATTGCCAGAGAGAGGATTAAAACTCATACAGCAGAGGAAGCCGTGAAATGTGCGATGAAAAAGATTAAAGGGGCATATTCTTTAATCGTGATGAGTCCTAGAAAGTTGATTGGGGCAAGAGATCCATTTGGATTTAAGCCATTGTGCATTGGAAAAAGAGATAATGCTTATATTTTAGCTTCTGAAACATGTGCTTTAGATACAATAGGAGCAGAATTTGTACGAGATGTGCTTCCCGGAGAAGTAGTCACCATTACAAAAGAAGGAATCGCTTCTGATACTTCTTTATGTATACCATCTCAAAAAGAGGCAAGATGTATCTTTGAATATATCTATTTTGCCAGACCTGACAGCGTTTTTGATGGAGTGAGTGTATATCATTCTCGTATTCAGGCAGGACGTTTTTTGGCAATCGATCATCCAGTAGAGGCAGATTTAGTAGTAGGTGTTCCAGAATCGGGAAATGCGGCCGCACTTGGATATGCGATGCAGTCAAAAATTCCTTATGGAACAGCATTTGTAAAAAATGGTTATGTGGGAAGAACCTTTATTAAGCCAAAGCAAAGCAGCAGAGAATCTAGTGTTCGAGTGAAGTTAAATGTATTAAAGGAAACGGTAGCAGGAAAAAGGATCGTAATGATAGATGATTCGATTGTGCGAGGAACAACAAGTGCTAGAATCGTAGGAATGTTAAAGGAAGCTGGGGCGAAAGAAGTACATGTGCGAGTCAGTGCTCCGCCATTTTTACACCCTTGTTATTTTGGAACAGATATTCCTTCTGAAGATCAATTAATCGCACATCAACGTACAGTAGAAGAAATCTGTAAAATAATAGGAGCGGATACATTAGGATATTTAAATATAGAACGTCTGTCACAGATGGTAGAAGGACTGCCTATTTGTAAAGGATGTTTTACAGGAGCATATCCGATGGAACGACCAAAAGAAGATATTAGAGGCGAATATGCCAAATAAGGAGGAAACTATGACAGATAGATATCAAAGCCCATTATCAGAACGTTATGCCAGCAAGGAAATGCAATATATTTTTTCCCCAGATATGAAATTTAAGACATGGAGAAAATTATGGATTGCGCTCGCACAAACAGAAAAAGAATTAGGGCTTTCTATCACAGAGGAACAGATAGAAGAATTAAAAGCACATCAAGATGATATTAATTATGAAGTGGCAAAAGAAAGAGAAGCTTTGGTGCGTCATGATGTTATGTCACATGTATATGCTTATGGACAGCAATGTCCAAAAGCGAAAGGGATCATTCATTTAGGAGCTACTTCTTGTTATGTAGGGGATAATACGGATATCATTCTCATGAGAGAGGCTCTTTTATTAGTGCGAAAAAAATTAATTAATGTGATAGCAGAACTTTCTAAATTCGCAGAAGAATATAAAGCGCTGCCAACCTTAGCATTTACCCATTTCCAGCCAGCCCAGCCCACTACTGTTGGAAAGCGAGCCACTCTGTGGATGATGGAATTAATTTTAGATCTAGAAGATATTGATTATATGATAGGAAGCCTAAAACTATTAGGCTCAAAAGGAACGACAGGAACACAAGCTAGCTTTTTAGAATTATTTGATGGAGATATGGAAAAGGTGAATCAAATAGATCCTATGATCGCCAAGAAAATGGGATTTGAAAGCTGTTATCCAGTATCAGGTCAAACGTATTCTAGAAAAGTGGATACCAGAGTGATCAATATATTAGCAGGAATCGCTGCAAGTGCTCATAAGTTTTCTAATGATATCCGTTTATTACAACACTTAAAAGAGGTAGAAGAACCATTTGAGAAAAATCAGATCGGCTCTTCCGCTATGGCATATAAAAGAAATCCTATGCGCAGTGAACGAATCGCTTCCCTTGCCCGCTATGTTATGATAGATGCGTTAAATCCTGCTATCACTTCTGCTACACAATGGTTTGAAAGAACCTTAGATGATTCTGCGAATAAACGCCTTTCTGTGCCAGAAGCATTTTTAGCGATAGATGGAATTTTAGATTTATATCTAAATATAGTAGACGGCTTGGTAGTATATCCAAAAGTAATTGAGAAACATTTAATGGCAGAACTTCCATTTATGGCAACCGAAAATATCATGATGGATGCTACAAAAGCAGGCGGTGACAGACAAGAATTACATGAAAAAATTAGAAAGCTATCCATGGAAGCAGGCAGAAGAGTGAAAGAAGAGGGAAAAGAAAATAATCTGTTAGAATTAATTGCAGACGATCCTGCGTTTTCTCTCACATTAGAAGAGTTACAAAATACAATGAAACCAGAGAAATATACTGGTTGTGCGAAAGAACAGGTGGAAGCATTTTTAAGAGATGTGATAACACCTATATTAGAGGAAAATAAAGAATTATTAGGCGTAACAGCAGAAATTCATGTGTAATAGTTAAGAGTTCGTCATAAGAAACTATTCTATAGATAAGAATTAAAAAAATAGGGTTGTAGAAAATTAAGAGGAACTTTTGAACAAAGGTTCGCTTCAGAAAGACACTATTCTAACAAAGCCGCGCTCCCGCTCCGTTCCAGACGTAGCGGTACTAAA
>CAJUHN010000294.1 GCA_910585935.1 uncultured Lachnospiraceae bacterium
AGGAAATATTCCATAAGAAGCCCCTTGGAAGACGTCGGCACTTAGCAAACAGCCCCAAAAGGGCTGTGCGCTTAGTACCGCTACGTCTGGAACGGAGCGAAAGCGCGGCTTCGCTGGAATACTTCCTTGCCGTAGCGTCCTTCTGTTTCTAAAATTAAACGAAACTATAACTACAAACAACCATTTTCTTAATATAACTTCTCTTTTTCTTTGCTTTCAATAAAAAATATGATATAATACTTCTAATAAAAAATAAAAATAATATATATCAATTATATAAAAGGAGAATTTTTATGTCTGAGAAACCAGTTCAAATGAAAGATAGCACAGATAAAGGTTCTGAAGAAAAAGTGACTCTAAAAGGCATTTTGATTGATATTATACAAATCGTAGGAACAGCCCTTATTCTTACCTTTTTACTATTAATCTTTATTCAGCCAAGTATTGTAGATGGACCTTCTATGAATCCAACCCTTCTACATGGAGATAAATTAATTCTGTGGAAATTAGGAAACGTCACTCATAATGATATTGTAGTATTTAATTCTCATGATGCTAAAAATAATAATTATGTAAAAAGAGTTATTGGTATAGAAGGAGATCATATTGTGATTCAGAACAGTGTTATCACTGTAAATGATGAAGTCTTAAATGAAACCTATATTAATGAACCTGTTTTTAATGGAGATGTTGATATTATCGTCCCGGAAGACTGTATTTATGTATTAGGAGATAACCGAAATCACAGCAATGACAGCCGAGCCTTTGGTTCTGTAAAAGTATCTGATATAAAAGGAAAAGTCGTTTTTAATTTTGATAAAATGATTCGAGATATTGTTTCTATGATTAAGGGAGATTAAATACTCTCTCTTCGCAAAAAGGCTGTCGTGTTAAATATTATATTATCATGCCCTTCTTATCTATAAACTATAACTTTGTTCCGCATGATTCAAAAACATTGATAACACGACAGCCTTTCACTCTTCTTTATAATTCTATTCTACCCTCTAGTGCCCTTAGCAATGTCACTTCATCTATATATTCTAGATCTCCACCAACTGGCACACCGCTGGCGATTCTAGTCACTTTTATTCCTGTAGGTTTAATTAACTTACTGATATACATAGCAGTAGTTTCCCCTTCCAAACTGGAATTTGTAGCGATAATTACTTCTTGTACTTCTTCTTCTGATAATCTCATCATTAATTCTTTTAATTTAATATCACTTGGACCTATTCCTAACATTGGAGAAATCGCTCCATGTAATACATGGTAGATTCCTTCATATCTTCCTGTCTTTTCATAAGCCGCCATATCTCTTGTATTTTCCACTACCATAATTGTCTTTGCATCTCTTTTTGTACTCTCACAAATAGGGCATAGTTCCTTATCAGTGAGTGTATAACATTTCTTACAATACCTTATATTTTTTTTCGCCTCTGTAATAGTGTGAGCTAAATTATCCACTCTTTCCTGTGGCATATTGATGATATGAAATGCCAAACGCTGTGCGGATTTTGAACCTATTCCGGGAAGTGCAGAAAGTTCTTCTATGAGTTTTGTTATTTGACTGCTATAGTAATCCATTCTTTTTATCTCCTAAAAAGGGAAGCCGCTGCCTAATCCGCCCAGACCTCCTGTCAATTTCGCCATCGAAGCCTGAGAAGCTTCCTCTACTTGACGAAGTGCTTCATTTGTAGCAGCAACAATTAAATCTTCTAACATCTCAATATCATTTGGGTCAACTACTTCTTCCGATAATTTCACTTTTACGATTTCCTTTTTACCAGAAATAGTGACTTCTACTGCTCCGCCTCCTGCTTTCGCTGTAAATTCCTTTTCCTCTAATTCTTTTGCATTCTCTTCCATCTGACGCTGCATTTTCTGAGCCTGTTTCATCAGATTATTCATGTTTCCCGGCATTCCGCCAGAAAATCCACCACGTTTTGCCATTTTTTTATTCCTCCTCGATTTCCATATGAATATTTTTTTGTGCATTGAGAAAGGCATCAACATTGTGCTCTATCTCATTTTCTAATTTTATATCAATTGTGATTTCCTTCTGCATACATTCAAAAATCACTCTTTCTAATTCTTCCTTTTTTTCTGGAGTATTAATCATTCCATAAGCGATTTCATCTTTTGTAACCAAAATAAATCTATTTTCTCCTGCTTCCTGAAAGCGGCATGAGCGGATATAATTTTTTAATGGGTGATCTAATTTACGAATTATATCCCCCTTTACCTCTATGATATCTTGAGCCTCTTTTGGAGTAGTAGGGAGAGGTTGTGTCTGTACTGCATTGGAAGGCTGTGAAATCTTTTCTGGCTTTGAAACTATTATTCCCTGTTCTAATTGTTTTTCTATAAGAGAAAGACGATTGAGAATAGAATCATAATTTGATTCCATAGCAGGTTTTGTCAATTTTATTAATGCTATTTCTATCAATACTCTTTTTTGAGAGGCATATTTGATTTGGCTTGATAATTCCGAGAAAACGCGGATATAACGCATTAAAACTTCTGGTTCTATCATATTAGCTTCCTCTTGTAAAGCCTTTCTCGCCTCTTTCGATACATCTAAAATATCTTCTATATCCTCTGTAGACTGCAAAAAGAGCAAGTTTCTCATATACCAAATAAAGTCTATCACAAATTGATTCAAATCTCGCCCATCCATGATGATCTGTTCTAATTGTTTGATAGTCCCTAAAGTATCTTGTGCTATGATTTTTCTGAGAAGTCCACTAAACACTTCTGTGTCTATAGCCCCTAATACTTCTAATGTATTTTCATAAGTGAGTTTTTGATCCATATAAAAAGCCAGACACTGATCTAATAAACTAAGTGCATCTCTCATCGCTCCATCTGCAGATTTTGCAATATAACGAATCGCTTTTTCTTCTGCTTCTATTTTCTCTTCCTCTAATAACTCTGAAAGCCGTAATGCAATTATATCAAGTGAAAGCCTTTTAAAATCATAACGCTGACAACGAGATAATATGGTGACAGGTATTTTATGAGCCTCAGTAGTAGCAAGTATAAAGATTACATAGGAAGGGGGTTCTTCTAAAGTTTTTAAAAGGGCATTAAATGCCCCTATTGATAACATATGAACTTCGTCAATAATATAAACCTTATATTTCCCTTCTGTCGGAGAATATTGAACTTCATCTCGAATTTCTCGAATATTATCTACACCATTATTCGATGCTGCATCAATTTCAATCACATTCATAGATGCCCCTGCCTGAATCGCTTTACAAATAGAACATTCATTACAGGGGCTTCCGTCAATCGGGTGCTCACAATTTACTGCCTTTGCGAAAATTTTAGCAACACTTGTCTTCCCTGTTCCCCTTGTACCACAAAATAAATAGGCGTGTCCCATTTTATCGGCTTTTATCTGATTTTTTAATGTAGTGACAATATGATTTTGTCCTTTCACGTCTTCAAAACGATTCGGACGAAATTTTCGATATAAGGCTGTATAAGACATATTTTTTAACTCCTGTTATATTAGATGACCTTATTTAAGAGGTTCATCTCCAAAACAAATACCAACTAATTTTGCTTCTTTTATGCTAGAACAGTCAGGATCTATTGTCTTTAATTTTCCTGCAACTTCTGAAAGCGGCACTTTTACAATTTCTCCATTGCGAATACCTGCCATATGACCATACTCTTTATTTATAATCATTTCCGCTGCTGCTGCACCTAAGCGAGTGGACAAAACTCTGTCATAAGGACATGGTTCTCCTCCTCTTTGCATATGTCCGGGCACAGTGATGCGGATCTCCTGTCCTGTCTTTTCTTGAATCTGGCGTCCTACTTCATAAGAAATACTCGGATATTTCCAATCCTTTCTCTTTTCTTTAAATTCTTTTTTAGAAAGAGCTGCGTCTTCTTTAGAAATAGCACCTTCTGCAACTGCCAATATGGTAAACCGTTTTCCTTGTTTTTTTCTCTTATTGATGGCGTCTACTACATAATTAATATTATATGGTATCTCTGGTATCAATATGATATCTGCTCCTCCTGCGATTCCTGCATGAAGAGTGAGCCAACCCACTTTATGTCCCATGACTTCAACAATAAATACTCTTCCATGAGAAGCTGCAGTAGTATGGATACAATCAATCGCATTTGTCGCTATGTTCACAGCACTCTGGAAACCAAAAGTCATATCTGTTCCCCATAAATCATTATCAATCGTCTTTGGAAGTGTCACCACATTGAGTCCTTCTTCACTCAATAAATTAGCTGTTTTATGGCTGCCATTTCCTCCTAGCATTACCAGACAATCTAATCTCAATTTACGATAAGTAGATTTCATCGCTTCCACTTTGTCTAAACCATTCTCATCTGGTGTTCGCATCAATTTAAAAGGCTGACGTGATGTTCCTAATATCGTTCCGCCCTCTGTCAAGATTCCAGAAAAATCACTGGACTGCAGTTTACGGTATTCTCCATAGATTAATCCCCGATACCCCTCTTCAAAGCCAAAAATCGTCACGTCTTCCACATTCGCATATAGCGTCTTTGCAACCCCTCTCATGGTCGCATTCAAACTCTGGCAGTCGCCGCCACTCGTCAACATTCCAATTCTCATCCCATGTCACATCCCATCTTTTTTATTATAAAATATTATTTTGTACTCCATATCCATACTATTTATCAGACCACACTTTGATTTCGATATAGGAGCTATCTCTTATTTGGCTAATAATTGGCACAGACACAGATTCTTATAATTGAAAGTTTTTCTTTCAGTATTAATTATATAATAATTTTTTTGCTTTCACAATAAGATTTCAAAAAGATATATCATTTTCTTTATTGCATTTTGGGGTGGAAGTAAAAGGGGGACGCTCCGGCAAGGAAGTATTCCAACGAAGCCGCGCTCTCGCTCCG
>CAJUHN010000295.1:0-2495 GCA_910585935.1 uncultured Lachnospiraceae bacterium
TTAAGTGCCAACGTCTTCCAAGGGGCTTCTTATGGAATACTTCCTTGCCTTCGCTGGCTCGTTTTATATTCTGCTTTTTGAAAAGCGAATGTTGGCGATAAACCATGAAAATTTCAGGGAAGAGATATGCAGAAAGAATTTTTAGGAAAAGTAGAGTAGTATTTATATGATATTTGGAGTTTCACAATTACCTAATATAGAATGAATTATAAGGAGGGGAATTTTTTGCTTTAGATAGGTTGTTGATTTTATTGAGATGGACATTATATAATTATATTGATATAAATTATTAGAATTTTAATCCTATTTAACTTTCGTTGATAAAGGGGTTAAATAAATGAGGAATAGATATCAAAAGATATTATAGTATCTTTTTTTACTTTAGTAAATGTGCACATCTTTGAAATAGTTTCATAAAAATGAGGAATTATATGAAAAGTAGATAAATAGTTGAAAATTAATTGTTATCATTATTTTTTAAGGAGGTGTATAGAATGTGTACAAAAATATTAATAGCTGATGATGAAATGGATATTGTGTCAATGCTGGGTAGTTTTTTTGAAAGTAAAGGTTATCTGATATTATCTGCTGTGAATGGTATAGAAGTTCTAAAACAGGTAGAACAGCAGCCAGATATTATTTTACTTGATATAAATATGCCAGAATTAGATGGTTTAGAGATTTGTAAACGTATTCGTGATTATGTATCTTGCCCTATTCTTTTTCTAACAGCTCGAATAGAAGATAACGACAAGATAAAGGGGTTTGCGGTTGGAGGAGATGATTATATCGTCAAACCATTTTCTCTTATGGAACTTGAAGCGAGAGTATCTGCTCATCTGCGTAGGGAGGCGAGGCATACTTTTGAAGCACAGATAAAATTTTCTGGGGACTTGACGATTAATTATTCAGAGCGTTGTTTGTTTTTTGTGGGCAAGCGTTTAGAGCTTGCAAAAAAAGAATTTGATATTGTGGAATTGTTATCTCAAAATCCGGGACAGATTTTTGATAAAGAACATATCTATGAGCGGATTTGGGGTTATGATAGTGAGGGCGACAGCAGCGTTGTAGCGGAACATATCCGAAGAATCCGGACAAAAATTGCTGTGTATACAGACCGAACATATATCGAAACCGTTTGGGGGTGTGGATATAAATGGATAAAATAATATATTCATGGCGAAATTTATCGTTAAGGAAAAGCCTTATAGTTTATGTAGTAATCTTTGTTATATTCGCCTTTACCATTTCTGTAATGACAGCTTTTTTTTGTAACAGCATAGTAAATGTTATCAAATCTTCTTATCCTCTATCTGGTGAGAAATACTATTTGACAAATGAACAAGGGGAGCAGTTAGGTGATGGTACTTATATTAGCAATACAGAAATTTTACTATCTGAACAGGACGAACATATGATAGATTTATTAGAATTAGTTCCTGCTTTTGCAACACCTATTTATTCTGCATTGTGTATTATAGCAACTACACTGCTATTTTATAGAAATAAATTGAAAAAACCGCTTACAGAATTAAGAGCAGCGTCTGAAAAAATAGCAAATAATGATTTGGATTTTTCGATGGAATATAACAGCCAAGATGAATTAGGACAACTTTGTGCTTCTTTTGAAACTATGAGAATTACACTCACAAATAATTTTTCTGAAATGTGGCGGCAAGTTGAGGAACGTAAACAGCTCAATGCGGCTTTTGCTCATGATTTGCGCACTCCTCTTACTGTACTAAAAGGTTATAATGAAATATTACAGGCAAGTGATAACACTCAGACAAAAGAAATAGCTGTTACTATGGGAAAGCATATATCACGCATGGAAATTTATATAAGCAGTATGAGCAGTCTGAGGCGCTTAGAAGATACACAGCCAGAATACAAGAATATTTCTTTGCAGATATTTTTATCTTTTTTACATCAAAGTGCAGAAATCATATGTAAAAAGAAAGGAAAAATATTGTATTTACAAAATGAAATTCCTGTTTCACAGTTATTCATTGATACAGAATTTGTTTCGCAGGTAAGTAATAATTTGATTAGCAATGCCATTCGCTATGCCTATACATCGGTTATATTATCTTTTGCAGTACAAGATAATGGCTTGTTACTTTCTGTATCTGATGATGGAAAAGGTTTTGATAAAGATATTTTGCATAAAGCAACTAATCCATATTTTACAAAAGAAACAGATCATACAGAACATTTTGGGTTAGGGCTTTATATTTGTAAACTGCTCTGTGAACATCATGGTGGTTATTTGAAGATTGAGAATATTTCAAATGGGGCAAAAGTGACAGCTTTTTTCAAATCTTTTACTTTGTAGATAAAAAGTAGATAATTAGTTTTTATACTTTCTATGTATTTTCATAGAGAGTATTTTTTTGCTTTCTATGATTAGGAGATAGGTGATTGTGAAAGTCAAAAAGGGGGCGCTCCGGCAAGGAAGTATTCCAGCGAAGCCGCGCTTTCGCTCCGTTCCAGAC
>CAJUHN010000295.1:2505-4888 GCA_910585935.1 uncultured Lachnospiraceae bacterium
CTTCTTATGGAATACTTCCTTGCCTCCGCTAGTTGGTGGCTATTCTACTTTTGGAAAAGTGAATGTTACGATAACTTATAAAATCTTAGGGAGGAGATACACAGAAGTAATTTTTAAAAAAGTTAGTATTTATATGGATTTCAGGGTTTGGCAATTATCTATATAATAGGAAAGGAGTTTTTTATATGGAATTGAAAACTATCGAACTAACTAAAAAATTTGGTCAAAGAACGGTTGTAAATCATTTGAATATGACATTATCCAATGGTGTTTATGGATTATTAGGTGCAAATGGAGCAGGAAAGACTACACTCATGCGGTTGTTATGTAATATTCAAAACCCTACTTCTGGGAAAATTGTTTTGAATGGCAAAAATATTGTAGGGCTTGGCGAAAAATATAGAACTCTTTTAGGCTATCTTCCGCAACATTTTGGATATTATCCAGATTTTACAGCGCTTGATTTTTTGTTATATGTATCTGCTTTGAAGGGATTACAGGAAACAAGTGCAAGAAAAAAGTCTAAGGAACTTCTTAAAGCAGTGGGGTTGTCTGAAGAATA
This sequence comes from uncultured Lachnospiraceae bacterium, assembly GCA_910585935.1. GTDB lineage: Bacteria > Bacillota > Clostridia > Lachnospirales > Lachnospiraceae > MGBC136627. Next base: position 3,068 of record CAJUHN010000295.1, read on the forward strand.
TAAGCGCAAAATCAAAACCTTTTCTGGCGGCATGAAACAGCGTTTAGGGATTGCACAAACAATGTTAAATGACCCTCACATATTGATTTTAGATGAACCAACAACAGGGCTTGATCCAAAGGAGCGTGTACGATTTCGCAATCTGATAAGCGCCTTTGCAAAGAATCGCATTGTAATTTTGTCTACTCATATCGTTTCTGATGTGGAATTTATAGCAGAAGAAATTATTATGATGAAATCTGGACAAATTGTCCATTTTGGAAAACCACAGGAAATCACTTCTGAAATTGAGGGGCAGGTATGGGAATGTGCTGTTTCGACTGCTCATGCGGAAGAATATGCAATTACATTTAACACAAGCAATTTGAGAAATACAGATAAAGGTAATACCATACTACGGATAATCTCAGATCGTCCACCTATGAAAAATGCTGTACAAGTTCAACCTAACTTAGAAGATTTATACTTATTCTATTTTAAAGGAGATAAAGAAAAATGAAAAAACTAATTCAATTTGAACTACAAAAAATATTTTCAAGACATCTTACACAAATTGTTTTGATTATGATACTATTTTTATCTGTATTTCTTAATTTTTCTACTTATCAAAATAAATATGCTTTTGATGGTATAAGCAAAGAAGGTACAGGAAAAGCAGCGATAGAGATTGATAGAAAGATCGCTGCAAAATATGAGGGTATATTAACAGATGAAAAAGTACAACAGATGATGTCAGACTTCACACCTAAATCAGACTTGCATGGAATAAATGCAGTCTATCTTTATCAAAATGCGATGCAATCAGCAACATTTGCTCGATTTTCCGATCAGAATGGAAATTGGAATAAAGCCAGTGTTTCTGATATATTTGGAGAAGAGGAAATTAAAATTGGTTATATAGATGGCTGGCTTTCCACAAGTCAAAACATGGTTAAAATTTTTGTTATCCTTTCTTTCGTGATTATCATAATGATTACTCCTATTTTTTGCGGTGAGTATGGTGGTGTAGATACTATTATCTTGACAAGTAAATTCGGAAAAACAAAATGTACTACAGCAAAGATAATAGCAAGTATTATCGCAACATTAACAGTTACTATATTAGTAATTATCACTAATTATTTATTGGTACTGATATTGTATAAAAGTGATGGCTTAGATTGTAATATTTTGTTTGCTCCAATAGAATATGTTGAAAGTTATATCCCTTTTTCTATCACTTGTAAAACTCTGTTCATATATCAAATATTATTAGCGATTACAGGAACAGTTAGCATAACAGGCATTACTTTAATACTATCTGCTGCCTGTAAAAATCAAATGGTGACATTAGTTGCTTCTGTGGCAATTTACGTTTTCCCTATGATATTGCCTGTTACAGAAACGAATCCATTGTTCCAATATATTGCACTTTTTCCATTATATCATTTACAATTTGTTTCACTCATGTCTATAGAACAAATGAGTAATGGATTGTTATATGCAATATGGGCTATTCCTGTATCATTTATCTTTATAGGGTCAGGCTGTATGATTTCACATAAACTTTTTGCAAAACATCAAATTATATAAAAAGAAAAAAATTATAAAGTGGAATATAAAAATTTGCTTTCTGCCATTTTTCTATTCCTTATTCCCTTAATTATCTACTTAAGTAATTGTAAAAATCCAAACGCTGTATAAATACTACCCTTTCCAAGAATTACTTTTGTGTATTTCATCACTTAAATTTCCTAGCTTATCGTAAATTCATTTTTCAAAAAGTAGAACAGCCACGAATCAGCGGAGGCAAGGAAGTATTCCATAAGAAGCCCCTTGGAA
>CAJUHN010000296.1 GCA_910585935.1 uncultured Lachnospiraceae bacterium
GTCTGGAACGGAGCGAGAGCGCGGCTTCGTTGGAATAGGTCAGCCCATTCAGGGGCGAACCTCTGTAAACCTCTATGAACCTCTAATCACAAATTAAAATATAATAAAACCACAATTCCTAATACAATTCGATACCATCCAAATACTTTAAAATTATTTTTCTTGATATATCCCATTAAAAACTTAATCACTATAATAGAAACAATAAACGCTACCGCCATTCCAATCAACAAAATCATAAGTTCACCACTTGAAAAGGCAAATCCTACCTTGGCAATAAATTTTACTACTTTTAATAGACTCGCTCCAAACATAACTGGAATCGCTAAAAAGAATGTAAATTCTGCTGCTGTTGTCCTAGAAACTCCTATCGCAAGTGCTCCTATTATCGTTGCTCCTGAACGAGATGTTCCGGGAAAAATAGCAGCGATTAATTGAAATAATCCTATAATTAACGCGATAGGATATGTGATATCCCCTAAGCGTTTTACTTTTGGTTTTCTATTTTTATTGATATCTTCAATAATAATAAACAAAATACCAAATACAATTAAAGCGATTGCCACTGTCTGATAATTATAAAATAGCGCATTAAAATAATCATCGAAAAATAAACCTACCATAGCGGCTGGTATACACGCTATGATGATTTTAAACCACATAGAAAAGATGTCTTTCTTTATATATGGACTGTGAAACTGAAAGGGAAATAATTGATTCCAAAACAACAATACTACTGCTAAAATCGCTCCTAATTGAACGACAACCAAAAACATTTCTAAAAATTCCTCTGATACATTCAATTTTACAAACTCATCTAACAGAATCATATGTCCAGTACTGCTGATAGGAAGCCATTCTGTAATTCCCTCTACTAATCCAAATAAAATCGCTTTTAAAATTTCAAGAAATTCCATTTTCACTCCTTTTCTCCTGATTACAGGCTTTCTTCTTATTCTCATGCTCTTTATTGTAACAGATTTCTAGAAATATAGGAAGTATCTTTAGAAAAACATTCCAAATTCTTCTGTTTTATGTTAGAATAAGAAAAATAGGCAAATACTAAGAAAAATTTCTGTTTTCTTTCTGCGTGTATACTTGACTCGTTGTTTTTTGGAAATAATTTTAGACATAGAAAGGATTTTTTATGGAACGTATCGCACATACCTTTCCTCCTGTATATGACAGTAATTCACAGATTCTCATTTTAGGAAGTTTCCCTTCGGTAAAATCCAGAGAACTTTCTTTTTATTATGGACATCCTAGAAATCGTTTCTGGAAACTCCTCAGTGAACTGTTACAAGAACCACTCCCTCTTTCTATTGAGGAGAAAAAAACTTTTTTGCTCAGCCATCATATCGCTCTTTGGGATGTCATTGAAAGCTGTGAAATAAAAGGTTCTAGTGACAGCAGTATAAAAAATGTTATTCCCAATGACATTTTATCTCTCACCCAAAAAGCTTCTATTAAACATATTTATGCGAATGGCAGTAAGGCATATTCTCTTTATGAAAAATATTGTAAAAAAGATATTCCCCTTCCTATTACAAAACTTCCCTCCACCAGTCCAGCAAACGCTGCTTTTCCTATAGAACGCCTGAAAAAGGAATGGTCTTATATCTTCGTGATGACAAAAATATCATAAATCGCCCTAATAGCTCTTTCAAAGTCTTCCTCTTTTACTCCGATAATGATATTTAATTCACTTGAGCCTTGATCAATCATCTTTACATTGATACGTGCATGTGCTAATGCAGAGAAAATTCTTCCCGCTGTTCCTCTTGTAGATTTCATTCCTCTTCCTACTACTGCGATTAATGCGATCCCAGATTCTATTTCAATCACATCTGGCTGCACATTTCTATGAAGACCAGCTAAAACTTCCTGTTCAATATTTTCAAACTCTGATTGATGCACTACAATGCTCATAGTGTCGATGCCAGAAGGCATATGTTCAAAAGAAATTTTATTCTTTTCAAATACTTCTAAAACTTTTCTTCCAAATCCTAATTCTGAATTCATCATATCTTTTTCAATACTGACAGTCGCGAATCCTTTTTTTCCTGCTATTCCAGTAATTGTATATTCTGACCTTTTAGAAGTGCTCTCTACTATCATCGTCCCCATTTCGTCTGGAGCATTGGTATTTCTGATATTGATTGGAATCCCCTGTTTGCGCACAGGGAAAATAGCATCTTCATGAAGTACTGTTGCACCCATATAAGAAAGTTCTCTTAATTCTTTATAAGTGATCGTATTAATTACTTCTGGATCTTCAATAATTCTAGGATCTGCAACTAAAAATCCAGAAACATCTGTCCAGTTTTCATATAAATCCGCTTTTATCGCTTTCGCCACAATAGAACCCGTTACATCAGATCCACCTCTAGAAAAAGTCTTTATAGTATCATTTGGCATAGAACCGTAGAAGCCTGGTATGACCGCCCGCTCTGATATTAACAGTCTTTCGCTTAGAATCTGATCTGTTTTCTCTGCATCAAAATTCCCCTTTTCGTCAAAAAAGATAACTTCTGCTGCATCAATAAACTCATATTCTAAATAGTGTGCTAAAATAATCCCATTTAAATATTCTCCTCTAGAAGCGGCATAATCTCTTCCTGCCTTTCCAATAAAACATGCCTCCATCGTTTTAAATTCTTTTTCCAGAGAAAGGGACAATCCTAAGCCTTCTATAATTTCATAATATCTTTTCTTAATAGTATCTAATTTTTTTGAAAAGTCTTTTCCTTTTACTGCTGTATTATAGCAGTCATAGAGCATATCTGTCACTTTTATATCATCTGCAAACCTTTTTCCTGGAGCAGATGGCACAATATACCTTCTCCCATCATCCTTTTTTATAATATCTCCTACCTTTTGGAATTGTTCTGTATTTGCTAAAGAACTTCCTCCAAACTTTACAACCTTTATCATAATTGTTTTATCCTCCATTTTCTTTTGAAAATCTATCAGGCACAATTATAAACATTATGAAAAATATTTTCAACTCTTTTTTTATTATAATATTATTTTTTTTTAATTATTACAAAATCTTCTTCTCTTACTTATCTATCTTTTGAAAAATCCGAATACTGATCCATATAGAAACACCGAGGCATAAAAGCCCAATGACAGGAAACATTACAATTCCTTTGGTGAGGAACTCTTCTATTACTGCCTCCTCTGGTATAGGAATTTGGGAGTTTTTTGCAAGAAAAGCAATACCATAAATAAAAATGAAAGGTACTAAATATCCCATCATCATAAAAATACGTGCCTTTTCCACTCCAAACTTAAACAATAAAGGAAGAATAATAGAAAGATAGAAAAGCCCTATTCCTGATGCCACTCCTAATAAAATCAATGCCTCTTTCCATTCGATATTTTTTAAAATGAAATTACTGCCGATTAATACACAAAAAGAAGACAGCACTCCAAATAATGTCAAACAAATTCCTAATATATATTTACTCACTACAAGTTCTGTTCTGGTCACTGGCATTGTGAGAGCATATGTATCCCATTTTGCTATACCATCTAAACTCATAGAAGTAGTCACTAGCATAATGCACATGGTAATCCACATCGGCACAAAAAAATCCGCTTTTCCCTGTGAAACAAAAACAACTACAAAAATTACAAAAATATAAAGTAGACTCTTTCCCTGTTGTATTAAATTATAAATATCTTTTTGAAATAAACCTTTCATCTTTTTTTCCTCTCTTCTATTCTCTATAAATATTTCCTTTTATATAAAATACCATAATCTCTTCTAATGTCACATTATCTACAACAATTCCTCTATTTTTATTTAAAAATTTCTCCTTATCTTTTACTAATGTTTCTATATTGAATTTTCCCTCTCTATATTGAAGCACTTGATCTTTTTGTAATCTATTCCATTCTTCTTTTGTACATCTCGCAATTCCATAATGCTCTAAAAGATAATCTTTTTCTTTTACAAATATCATCTCTCCATTTTGAATAAACGCGATATAATCTGCTACTTTATCTAAATCACTGGTGATATGAGAAGACATTAAAATAGAATGTTCTTCATCTTGTATAAAATCCATAAAAATGTCTAATATTTCTTCTCTTACTATAGGATCAAGTCCACTGGTAGCTTCATCTAATACCAATAATTTAGGCTTATGAGCTAACGCTGCAGCGATCGATAGTTTCATTTTCATTCCTCTAGAATATTCTTTTACTTTCTTATCAGCAGGCAGTTTAAACTTCTCTAAATAATGATAAAAAATCTCATTTTCCCAATGCTTATAAATGTTTTTCATAAACTTAGGAATAGTTTCTACTTTTAAATTATCATGAAAATTACATTCATCTAATACCACTCCTATCTGCTCTTTGATTTTCTTTTCTTCTTTATCAATATCCATTCCTAATATAGAAATATTTCCACTATCCCGTCTGATTATATTTAATAACGCTTTTATGGTAGTAGATTTTCCTGCTCCATTTTCCCCAATAAACCCTACAATACTTCCATAAGGAACAGAAAAAGAAATATCTTTTAATTGAAATTTATCATATGTTTTCTTCAAGTTTTGTATAGAAATAGCCTCCATATCAATTCCTCCTCGTAATTATTCTGTTATGAAGTATAAATATTGTATATATTATCTATATACAATATAATATGATATATACAATTTGTCAATACCCTTTTTATAAAAAATTCCTTTTTAAATAAATGTTATTATAATCCTATTTTTCTTTTTATAAACACAAAATTAAGGAAAACATTATGAATAAAGGTTCGCTCATAAAAGATACTATTCCAACAAAGCCGCGCTTTCGCTCCGTTCCAGACGTAGCGGACACTAAATTCTCGGCGCGTCACCGCACCGCTC
>CAJUHN010000297.1 GCA_910585935.1 uncultured Lachnospiraceae bacterium
ACGGAGCGAAAGCGCGGCTTCGCTGGAATACTTCCTTGCCGTAGCGTCCCATTTTTGACTTTCTCAATCACCTATTTTCCATTTATGTGAGTTAATTATTAATAAATTTTTTACACTTTTATAGAATATATCCATCTATTTTATATACTATTCTATCTTTTCCACATATATTTTACTCTATCACAGCATGACAAACCATCTGTATTATTTTAAATAAAAATAGCTTCCGCCAAAAAATCTCTTTTATAAAATCATAATTCATTTCTTGGATGTGCTTTTTTATAAGCTTCTCGTATTTGCATATTTTTCATCTCTACATACCGATATGTAGTGGAAATATCTGCATGTCCTAACATCTCCTGCACTATATGTAAATCTGCACCATTTCCTACCAGATGAGAAGCAAAAGAATGTCGTAAGGTGTGGGGTGTAATCTCTTTTTTTATTCCAGCTTTTTTTCCATAATATTTCATAATCTTCCAAAATCCCTGTCTGCTCATTGGATTTCCCGAACAATTTGTAAATAATATATCTATTTTTCTATCTTTTATTATCTCATTTCTCGCATTTTCTATATAAGAAACTAAAGCTGCTTTTGCCTTTAATCCAAATGGCACGATTCTCTCTTTTTCTTGATCTCGACAGGTAATATAGCTTAACTTCAAATTCACATCTGATCTTTTTAGAGCGATTAGTTCAGAAACTCGGATACCTGTTGCATATAATAATTCTAACATCGCTTTATCTCTTATTTCTTTTGCGTTGTCTTTGTTTGGTTGACTGAGCAGCAAATCGGTTTCTTCTAAAGTCAAAATTTCAGGAAATTTCCTCTTCACTTTAGGTCCTTTCACATGCTCTGCTGGATTTTCTTTCACTTTTCCCTGTTTTACTAAAAAATCATAAAACATGCGAATAGATGCTATATTTCTGGAAATAGAAGACGCGGCACGTCCCTTTTTTTCTAAAGAAAGCATATAGGAATTCACGTTTGTCACAGTCACGTTCTTCACATCTGTTATCCTTCTTTTTTCCAAAAAACTCATAAATTTCTTTAAATCTCTTTGATAAGCAATCTCTGTATTTTCCGATATATGCTTTTCGTCATGCAAATATGCAATAAATTCTTGTATCTCATTTTCCATTTTTTCTGTCCTGCCATCCTCTTTTTTGTATTTCGTGCGTATAGCAAGTATATTATATAAACTTTTCCTCATAAAATCAAACATTTTTTCTAAAAATCACTGCCATATTTTTTGAAGCAGCATTGTATTTAAAAAAGTTTCCATACAAACTCCTAGCAATAAAACTCCTAATATGATAAAGAGTCTTTTTCCAAAGTTCCATTTTTCTTTTTTTGTTGTTAAAATCCACCATACGATTCCATATGCAATATAATGAGGGAAAATCCAAATAAAAAATGAAAAAATTCCCTGCAATCCATCTTGCATAACAAAACTAGATAAAAATGCTCCTGCTGCAAATCCATAATAAATCGTATATAACAAAAGCGCTGGTATTTCAAACATGGTGAATTCCAGCGCTATTAAAATGGCTAATCTTTTCCCCCTTTTCCAGAGTATGTAAAAGAATAATGCTGTATAAGAAAAAAGGGTACTGGTATATTTTTCTTTTAAAATTTCTCTATAAAGTACAAATTCTTCTAAGCTATTCTTTCCCCATAAATTAAAAAAGAATGTCCCCATTAAAAGCCCTATAAAAAAAATAAACAGCCATCTGCTCTCTTTTGTTATAAATATTCCTCCATATCTCCTCACCATGCAAAACACTTCTTCTTTTTTAAGTTAAGATAATATATGGTTGTTTTATTTAAAACATGCCTATCTATTTCAGATACTTCTATTATTTTATTTTTTATTCATCTGTTCTGCTCTTTCATAACATTCTTCTGTGGCTTTTAAAATAGCATTTCGGAATCCGAACTCTTCTAATGCTGTCACTCCTGCAATCGTAGTTCCTTTCGGAGAACATACCTTATCTTTTAATACCGCTGGATGTTCCTTTGTTTCCAACACCATTTTTGCTGCTCCTAGAACTGTCTGTGCCACCATCTCATATGCCATTTCCCGTGACATTCCATATTTTACAGCTCCATCTGCTAATGCCTCTATAAAAAGATACACATACGCAGGAGAACTTCCACTGGCACAGATCACAACATTCATAAGTTCTTCCTTTATCACTTTCATCTTTCCAAAAGATTCAAAAATCCTATGAATATTTTCTTTTTCCTCTTGTGTAAATAACTCCCCCTGATAACAAACACCTGTCATAGCCTCTTGTAATAACGCTGGTGTATTTGGCATAGCCCTTACAATTCTACAAGACTGCCCTATTTCTCTTTTTATATCTTCTATGGTAATTCCCGCTGCAATAGAAATCAAAATATGTTCTTTTGTCAACACCTGTTTTATTTCCTTCAATACCTCCAAAAATACCTGTGGTTTTACTGCTAAAATCAAATATTTCACCTGTTTTGCACATTCCTGATTAGATTCTATAAATACTATATCCTGTTCCTCAGCAAATGCGATTCCCTTCTCCCTATTCTTTCGGCTAAACACTATTTGCTCTTTTGGAATTGCTGTCATCATCCCTTTTAACATAGCACTCGCCATATTCCCCATTCCAATAAAACCTATTTTTTCTTTCATTACTATACATGTTCCCTTCTATATCTATTTGCTGATCATTTCTTTTTTTACAAAAATAAGCTGTCATAAAAAATATCCAATAAATAGGGCATCTCCTTTATAACAGCCTTTTCCTTCTAATCCATCTTCTCAGAGCAACAAATCAACAAACATTTCTTCTCTTTTTATTATTTTTTTTCTAAAACTTTATCGATGCTGACTAACTTTACACATAATACAAATAAATCTGTTGCCTGTTTTAATTCTTCTAATGTAGGATAAGAAGGTGCAATTCGGATATTACTGTCCAGGGGGTCTTTTCCATATGGAAAAGCAGCTCCCGCCTTTGTCAAAGTAACCCCTGCCTCCTTACACTTTGTTACAATTTCCTTAGCACAACCTTCCAAAGCATCAAAAGAAATAAAATATCCTCCTTTTGGACGATACCAGCTTCCAATTTCTAACTTCCCTAATTCCCTATCTAAAGTGGTAAGAACAGCCTCAAATTTAGGTCTCATAATTTCAGCATGTTTTTTCATATGTTCAATCATGCCATCTAAATCTTTAAAAAATTTAACATGTCTTAATTGATTGATCTTATCATATCCTATCGTTTGTAATGTGAGTTGTTTTTTCGCATCTATTAAATTCCCTTCAGAAGCTGCAAAAGCTGCTATTCCAGCACCAGCAAAACTTATTTTAGAAGTAGAACTAAATTTATAAACTAAATCTGGATTTCCCGCTTTTTTACATTCATCTAAAATTTCAATTAAATAATCTTGATCTTCATCATACAAGTGATGAATTCCATAAGCATTATCCCAATATATCCTAAAGTCCTCTGCTGCCGGCTTTAACCTAGCAAACCTTTTTACTGTTTCATCAGAATAAGAAATTCCCTGTGGATTAGAATATTTTGGCACACACCAGATTCCCTTTACCGCTTTATCTTCACTTACAAACTTTTCCACTAGATCCATATCTGGTCCTGTTTGAGTCATCGGAATATTAATCATCTCAATTCCAAAATATTCCGTGATAGCAAAGTGACGGTCATATCCCGGCACAGGACATAAAAATTTTACTTTATCTAATTTACACCAAGGTGTACTCCCCATCACTCCCTGTGTCATAGCTCTCGCTACAGCATCATACATCACGCTCAAACTAGAATTTCCATATACGATTACATTTTCTTCTGGAACTTCCATCATATCAGCCATTAATTTTTTCGCTTCTGGAATCCCATCTAATGATCCATAATTTCTAGTATCCACTCCATTTTCACTTCTCATATCGGAATGACCATCTAGCACATCCATCATTCCCATAGCAATATCTAGTTGTGCTACAGACGGCTTTCCTCTAGACATATCTAAAGAAAGCCCTTTCGCTTTTATCTCTTCATATTTTTCATTTAATTTCCCCTTTAATCCTAATAACTCTTCTCTGCTCATCTGCTGATATGACATTTAATTGCCTCCTCTAAACTATTTTAAAAAAATCTTTTTCTGATAGATTATCCTTTTCATTTCATATATAGACATTTTCTATCGATTCATTTTTTTACAAGTTTTTATATTTTTACTCGCATTTTCAAAACGAATGTATTCTTTATTTTATGAAATTATCTAAAAAAAGTCAATATTAGAAAAAAATCCTTACAATTTTTATTAAAGTTCCGCTTCGGCGAACCCCTATTCCAACGAAGCCGCGCTTTCGCTCCGTTCCAGACGTAACGGTACTAAATTCGCAGCTTCTTACGAAACTGCTCATTAAGTGCCAACGTCTTCCAAGGGGCTTCTTTTGGAATAGGGGCTCGCCTCCGCTAGTTAATTGGCTATTCTACTTTTTGAAAAAAAGTTTCATGATAACAGTAGAACAAAAAAGAGGAATTATAACCCCTTTTTTATTATTATTAAAACTATATAGATATTTCAAATATAGGAAAAAAGCTAAAGACTTCACACATGAAGATACTATTTAAGCAAAGCTATGTTCTGTTCTAGACATATTTATACTACCTTTTGACTATTCAAATAAATACCTTCCATCACCAAATCATCTATTCATAGAACAGCCAACAAAGCAGCTTGGGCAAAAAACTATTGAAAAAGAAACCCCTTGGAAGACGTCGGCACTTAATGAGCAGCTCCATAA
>CAJUHN010000298.1 GCA_910585935.1 uncultured Lachnospiraceae bacterium
GTAGCTTGAGCAAAATCGGACACGTTGAAACAGGAAAGCATTTCGTGAGGAATGCTACAGTATAGATATTATGGATTTTTATAAATTTGTATATATTTATCGTAGCGGATAGCTGATTTGTTTATTATTGGTCAATTTAATGGAATAGACAGCATTACTGCTGTTTCTGTGGGCAGTCAGGTCATGCATATGTTGACGGTTATGATAGTTGGTCTAGCTATGGGGGCAACAGTAACGATTGGACGGAATATTGGAGCGAAACAGAAAGAAAAAGCGGCTGTTGTCATTGGAAATACAATTACTTTATTTATGACACTTTCGGTTTTGATTATGGTTTTGTTATTGATATTTGTAAAACCGATTGTGTCGATTATGTCTACTCCAACAGAGGCAGTTTTTAATACTATGAAGTATCTGATGATTTGTTTTATAGGGCTTCCCTTTATTACAATATATAATATTATTAGTTCTATTTTTCGCGGTTTAGGAGATTCCAAAAGCCCTATGTATTTTATTGTGGTGGCTTGCGTTGTAAATATTACTTTGGATTATTTATTTATAGGGGTATTTCGGCTTGGATCAGTGGGAGCTGCATTAGGAACTACATTGTCACAAACAGTCAGTGTAATTGTTTCATTGGTTGTTATATTAAAACGGAAAATAGGGGTGACACTTAAAAAAAGTGATTTCGGACTACAGCCTGAAATCATGGGGCAGATATTGAAAATCGGAATTCCTGTTGCTTTGCAAGATGGTTTTATTCAGATCTCTTTTATTCTTATTACAATCATTGCTAATCGAAGAGGGCTTTCCGATGCAGCGGCTGTGGGGATTGTAGAAAAAGTGATAGGTGTCTTGTTTCTTGTGCCATCTTCTATGCTCTCCACAGTTTCTGCTCTTTGTGCACAGAATATTGGAGCAGAGAAACATGATAGAGCAACATTCACTTTGAAATATGCTATTTTCATAGCGGTTGGTTTTGGACTTATCGCAGCAATTTCTGTACAGTTTGCCGCAGAGCCGATTGTTGGACTGTTTACAAAAGAGAAAGATATAGAAGTGATTTTGCTTGGAAGTCAATATATTCGAGGATATATTTGGGATTGCATTTTTGCGGGAATACATTTTTGCTTTAGCGGATATTTTTGTGCATATGGGATGTCAAGTATTTCATTCTTACATAATTTTCTTTCAATAGTTTTGGTGCGGATTCCCGGCGCATATTTCGCATCGAAATATTTTACAGATACTCTGTTTCCTATGGGACTCGCGGCAACAGGAGGTTCTTTGTTATCTGTAATTATTTGTATGATAGCATGTGGATGGTTGAAATATCATAATACTAATATTGCTTCTATTAATACGAAAGGGTGAGTGTTTTCAAAAGTTGAAAAGAAGTTTTACAGTTAATCTATACTTAATATTAAGAAGGTATTTTGACATAATTTGAGGAGGATAACTTCATTGGAATATGAAAAATCTGTAAAAGATAGTGCAAGTGTATGGAAATCATGTTGTAATTTAAAGTTTATAGGAGAGAAAAGCGAGATAAAAGGGACAGATAAGTTTGGCGGAACGATTGTGGATACCAATCTACAATATACACAGAGTAAGTATGATGAGATAAAAAATAGAAGTCAAAGAGAAGAAACGCTGATAGCTTGGAGAAATGATCATGCAGTCAGTGAATTGGTGTTATGGACAGGAAGTTCAGATGTTCAGAGTATGACAATTATAGTTAGTGATTTTATCAGTGGTGCAAATAAAATATTGGCTAAAAATGTAACAGTTTCTTTTATCAAATCTACCAAGGCTTATAATGGAGATTATCTTGGATATGGGGATAAGAATCGTAAGATACCAAAAGAAACACAAGACAATCGAAGTGAGGCTTTTGATATTCTTTATCAGACAGATTCTTTTTATATGAAAGCTGGAAAAATTCAGCCTGTTTGGGTGGATATTTATGTACCAAAGGATACAAAGGCAGATGTGTATATGGGTACATTAACAGTAAAAGATGATAAGGATAACAGGATTGTATTTACTTATAAGTTAAATATTCAAGATATTGTACTTTTGGATTCTACGGAATTTAAAAATAGTTTTGATATTGAACTTTGGCAGTATCCTTATTCTAGTGCAGAATATTATGATGTAAAGCCATTTTCTGAGGAGCATTTTAGTCTGATAAAATCATCTATGATCAAATATAGGGAAATTGGCGGACATGCTATTACGGCTTCTATTGTAGAGGAGGCTTGGAATGGTCAAACTTACAGTAAGAAAGAGGTTCACTATCCATCTATGATTAAATGGATAAAAAATGTAGATGGTAAATTTATCTATGACTATTCGGATTTTGATAGGTGGGTTGAGTTTAATAAAAAGCTTGGTATTGGAGATAAAATTGTTTTGTACAGTATTGCACCATGGCATAATTCCTTTTCTTATTGGGAAGAAGATGTATTAAAATATGAAGTATTTACAGTAGGAAATGCCCGCTATAAAGAAGTATGGAAAGATTTTTTAGAGAAGTTGATCGATCATTTGATGGATAAAGGTTGGTTTGAGGAAGCTTATATTGGAATTGATGAAAGAGGTTTTTGTACAGAGGCATTTGAATTGATCGATTCTGTGCGGAATATTTATGGAAAATCTTTGAAAACAGCAGGCGCTATAGATAGATTTGTGGATAAAAAAGAGTTTGCTCTTCAAATTACAGATCTGAATGTGTCAGATACAGCGGCAGCAGCATATCCAACGAAATTTCAAGAATTACTTGCGAAGAGAAAGGCGTTTGGATTCCGCACGATATTGTATTCTTGTACAGAACATGAGCCGGGCAATTTTGTATTAAGTGCTCCTGTAGAGAGCTATTGGTCGATGATAAATGCAGGAAAAGCTGATACAGCAGGGTTTCTAAGATGGGCTTATGATGCATGGGTAAAAGATCCTCTCAAGGATGCAACACACAATGCATTTGAACCGGGGGATTGTTTTTTGATTTATCCAGATGAAAAAGACGTGCAGCACAAGGTGTCAAAAAGTTCTATTCGCTTGGAAAAGATGGCAGAAGGTGTGCGTGACGTAAATAAGTTGATGATGATGAAAAATGAGATTCCGAATTTAGAGGATAAGGTAAAGGCGGTTTATGATAAGATTACGATAATTCCTACGACTTCACGAAGTTATCTAAGTGAAAGTAAACGTATGCAGCTTTCTTTAGAAGTGAAGTGTTTTAAAGAAGCCTTGTATATGCTTTCAGAGGAATATATGAAAATAATAAAAAAAGCTGTAGAGCGAGCAGATTTTGGAAAAGAATTAAATATTGGGAATAAGCTGCCAACTTATGAACTAAATGAGAAATATCTCTCTGATATAGATAAGGATGAGAGTAATGAGAATGGAAGACGATATTTGGGACAGCCAGATATGGTGATGCTAGATGACAATAAAACATTGATTACAGCATATCCGAAGGGTCATGGAAAAGGTTCTTTGATCATGAAGATCAGTTATAATGCAGGAGAAACATGGGTAGAAAAAGTAAATACACCTAAATCTTGGAGGGGTTCTCAGGAAACACCGACTATGTATAAATTGCATTTGGCAGATGGAACACAGCGTATTATATTGATAACAGCATGTCCGGGCTGGGGAATGGATTTAGCTGGGAATCGATATGGGTGGAATACATCTTATTCTGATGATGGAGGAGAAACATGGACGGAATATCAGCATTGGTATTCAAAAAGGGCGGATAATCAGGATAATGTTGTGATCGTAGGAATGGCTAGTCTGATACAACTTAAGGATAAAGATGGGAATGATATACAGAAATGGATAGGGGTATATCATGATTCTGATTATGTAAATTATAAAACATATTTGACCTTTGATGAAGATGGAAAGGAACAGTGGAGCATACCAGAGGCTTATTTGAGGGAGTATCGGGATATAGAGAGGATTTATCAAATGTGTGAGATTGGAATGTTTCGTTCACCAGATGGAAAACGAATTGTAGGTCTTGCAAGAAGTCAATCTCATCATAATCCGGCGACTTTGATTTATTCCGATGATGAGGGAGAGAATTGGAGTAAACCTATGGATTTACCGGGGTCTTTGGCTGGAGAACGTCATAAAGCGCTCTATGATCCAGTTAGTAACCGATTATTCATTGCTTTTCGGGAAATTCTTTATGATCAGAATGGAAATAATCAGTTTGATGGAAGCTGGACGGCAGGAGATTGGGGGGCATGGGTAGGAACTTATGAGGATTTGATAAATCAGAAGGAGGGGCAGTATCGTATTATTTTGGATAGGGATTGGACAAATAGTGTTTACTCAGGCGATACTGGATATACAGGTATGGCAGTACAGCCAGATGGTACGTTTATTTTAGATACTTATGGACATTGGGATAAGGATTTTTCTATGAGCTGGACAGGCGGTGTTACTACAGATTTGTGTTATATTCGTCAGGCGAAGTTTAAATTAAGTGATTTTGAAGCGGAGAATAATATTACTATGTTATAGATATAGAAAGGTAGATTAACAGTAACCATATAGCAACGACAGAGAGATTGTGAAAAAAAGAGATGGGGACGTTTGAGTAAAAGGGTCGCACGGCAAGGAAATATTCCAGCGAAGCCGCGCTTTCGCTCCGTTCCAGACGTAGCGGTACTAAATTCG
>CAJUHN010000299.1 GCA_910585935.1 uncultured Lachnospiraceae bacterium
TGCGCTTAGTACCGTTACGTCTGGAACGGAGCGAAAGCGCGGCTTCGTTGGAATACTTCCTTGCCGGAGCGCCCCTTTTTTGCCTTTCACAATCACCTAATTTTCTTTAAAATATATTAGATTTCCCCTAACATATCTAGAAAATATTCGACCGCTTGTGACAATGGTAATTTTTCATTATATGCAGCCACTAATTTTCTTTTTGTCAGTTTTTCTTTTATCTGTAATGTAAATAATTCTGTTTCTTCTTTTTTTAAACAATAATCTGGAACAAATGCGATTCCCAGCCCTATCTTTGCCAGATCTAATAATAAATCATTACTGCTAATTTCTATCTCTGGAACTAAGTCTAATTGATATCGTTGGAATACCATATGTAAATATTCACTGGTAGTACTTTTCTTATCTAACATTAAAATAGGATACCTCTGTAATTCCTCTAAAGCCATTTCCTTTTGTCTTAATTCTTGGTATTTCTTTCCTGCCACAAATACATCCATAAATTCTTTTACTATTTTCACCTGATTTCCATTAGCGAGTACTGGATTAGGATAGTTCACAACAATAAAATCAGCCTGTCCGTTCTGTAATAGTTCTACACATTTTATAGAGGTTTGATTAATTACTTTAATATGCACATTGGGAAATTCTTTATGAAATTGATTTAAATAAGGAACTAGATAATATCGACATATGGTGTCGCTCGCTCCGATTCTGAGCTGTCCTCCATTTAAAGAATCCGCTTCTAATAATTGCATTTCTCCCCTTCGTATTAGATTCATCGCTGGTTCTATATGTTTTAATAAAATTTCCCCTTCTGGCGTCAATTGTACTTTTTTTGTACTTCGGATAAAGAGTTTCCTCTTCATTTTCTTTTCTAATACCTTAATAGACTGACTAACTGCTGATTGAGAAATAAATAGCCGTTTAGAAGCCTCTGAAAAGCTCAAAGAAGAAGCTACATAATAAAAAACTTTATAAAGTTCATAATTAATATCCATTCTTCCTCCATCTCATCTTATGAGTATACTTCATCTCTCATATTTTTTATCTATCCATTTTTTACCTAATATTTTCCTCTCTTCTATCACCCTCCCCACGATTTCGCAAGCCCCGTTCATTTTTCTTTATTACTTACCCTCTATCTTATATCATATAAAAAAGTATCTTTTTTAAACACCATCTATTAGCTCTTTCTTTTATTCTTCTTAAAATAAATCCTATCATACCCTATAAATCAGCTTATTATAAAAAAAGCCATCATGCCTCATAAAAAAATATATCAGAAAAAGAGTATCAAAAACTTTATATTTTTGACACTCTTTTTTGTAATAAACCGTTTTACAAAGTGTAATGACATTTATTCTCGCTATTTATTTTTTCAAATATTATGCTGTTGTATAAGAATCTAGCAAATTTTCAAATTGTAAATTTTCTCCGCCATATTTCACAGTCAATTCTCTAGTCAAATCCATACTCAGCACTCCTAATAAAGACTTTGCATCAATAATTATACTATTATAAAAAACATCAATATCAAAGTCACATCTGGAAGCCGCTGAAACAAACCTTTTCGCATCACTAACCTCTGGCAACTTGATCTTTCTTTCTTTCATTATAATCTTCCTTTCATAAAAAATTTAAGATTTTTTCTTACTGATCATTTGACAGTATCAATAAATCATTTCTATTAATATCTGTTGCATTAGTATATATCACTTTTAAAAAAAAAAGTCAACTTTTCTTCTTTAGACAACCTCTAAAATGCCGATATAATATAAACAATTTTTTCTTTTTTAAATAATTTTTTCTATTCTAATTGTATGGGATTTTCTCCCTTTCTTTCTATATTTATCTTTTTTATTAGTATTTTTTTCCATTTGAACTGAATTTTTTTAGGATTTTTCCGTGTTTTTTCACAATATTTAGGTATCTATTCTATATTTTTTCACAGCTCCCTAGACATGAACTTAAAGAAAATGCAAAAAATCAAGAAGTATATTCTAACTTCTAGTCAAAAGTTCACGTTTTATTCTATTTATATAGAAAGTACTTGACTTTTAAATCTTACTAATGCAATATTTATGAAAAGTATTAATTTTATTTATAAAATTTATTTTTATAGAAAATAAAAATCTATACAGACAGGAGGCAATTATGAAAAAATCCATTTATCATAAAAAAATCATATGTTTGATAATGATATGTATATTTATTTTAGGAGCTTGTTCTAATGAACATAATGCAAAAGAAGCACAAACCATTTTTAAGAATGAAAACATAGAAAAGCTTGAATCAGAAACAGAAAAAATTTCATTAGAAACAATTACAGACTTTATCCCTCAAAGCATAACATCAAAACAAAAACTAGAATCAGAAATAGTAGAAATAGATTGGTCAGAATATTTTGATGGTTTAAATGGAGCTGCTGTTGTATATGATACTTCTAATATGCAATATACAATATTCAATAAGGATCTCGCTCTGACTCAAAGATCACCATGTTCTACTTTTAAAATTATTTCATCTTTGATTGCTCTGGAAAACAACATAATTGAACCAAATAATTCAACCCAAACATGGAGTGGTGAGGTGTTTTGGAATGAAAAATGGAATCATGATATGGAATTTCATGAAGCATTTCAAGAATCTTGTGTCTGGTATTTCAGAGAAGTTATAGATGAAATAGGACAGGAAATAATACAAAAAGAATTAGATAAACTCCAATATGGTAATTGTAATATTTCTGACTGGGAAGGGCGGCTGAATACTAATAATAACAATCGTGCTTTAACAGGATTTTGGATTGAATCATCTTTAATAATTTCTCCCAAAGAACAGACAGAAGTGATGGAACGCATCTTTGGAATAGATTCCATTTATTCAGAAGAAACGCAGAATGAATTAAAACAGGTTATGCTAGTGACAGAACAACAAAAATCGAATATTTCTATATATGGAAAAACAGGAATGGGAAAGGCTCATGGTATTGTTGTCGATGCATGGTTCACTGGGTTTGCAGAAAGTTCAGAAGAAAATATTTACTTTTGTGTATATCTTGGGAAAACAGATAATAAGAATGTATCTAGTATGATAGCAAAGGAAATTGCAATTAAACTTGTATCAGATTATTATACTCATTAACTCTTTATATTTATTGAGAAAGAAAAGAATGGAAAGGATTTTATTTATGAAAAAATTATTTATGATATTATTACTTTCAGCCATTATATTAGTACTTTGCTATTCACGATATATAGAACCTGAATTGTTAGTTTTGAAAGAAATTACTGTGGAAACAGACATGGATATTAAAAAATGTAAAGTAATATTTTTTACGGATACACATTTTGGAAAATTATATAATGAAAAACATGTAAAGAAAATGGTAGATATGATCAATGAGCGACAAGCTGATATTGTAATTTTTGGTGGAGATTTATTTGATAATTATGGTCGTGATAAAGAAATCTTAGATATGAATTATTTACAAAAAGAGTTAGATAGAATAGAAGCAAAAGAAGGGAAATATGCAGTATTTGGAAATCACGATTATGGAGGTGGATCATTCCGAATATATGAAGATTTTATGAATGATTGTGGATTTCATGTTTTAATTAATGAGTGTGCCATTCTTGAAAAATATAACATGGAGATAATCGGATTTGATGATTATTTATTAGGACAGACAAAAACAGATTTCTATCATATTCAAAGCAACACCTTTCACCTTATAGTAACACATGAACCTATTATTTCTAAATTTATTGAAGGTTTCGGTGATAATTTTGTATTATCTGGACATACACATGGAGGACAAGTATCCATTCCATATTTTACAAAGAAACTACTTCCAAAAGGTTCTGATCAATTTGTAAAAGGTTTTTATACTACACAGGACATTGGCACTGAAAATTCAGTTCAAATATATGTCAGCAGCGGCATCGGTCTGACCAAATATCCATTTCGGCTTTTCAATACTCCAGAAATTATAGAAGTAAATCTCATAAAAAAATAATGGGGAGCAGCAACTCCTCATTATTAATTCAGCTCCAAAATCCTAAATCAGAAAGAATAGAAAAAGTGTTCTGTCGCAATAAAACCGGTGGCAAATCTTCCATAATATTTTCTCCTTAATCCTTACATTTTTAATAAAAATATCATAAAAATAATGTCAATGATATTAACATAATAAAACTTTAAACTCAAAATACCGCTTCGGCAAGGAGTATTCCAACGAAGTCGCGCTTTCGCTCCGTTCCAGACGTAGCGGTACTAAATTCGCAGCCCCTTGCGGAACTGCTCATTAAGTGCCGACGTCTTCCAAGGGACTTCTTTTGGAATACTCCTGCCTACGCTAGTCTGTTTTCCCTTCTAATCTGCGAAAAACAAATCTATAACTAAATCAAGAAATTATCCTATCCTTTAAAATACATTAAATTAACCTATTGTGCTAGTTGAATTAAATAATACTTATAAATTTGCATACAATAGAAAACTCAAAAGAAATACCTTTATAAACTTCAGCTTTCAAATTCAAATAAACTAGCCCAATGTGTTAAATTAGAAATATACATAAGCAACACACCTTAGAATAGCCAACAAACTAGCCCCAGTAAGGAAGTATTCCAAAAGAAGCCCCTTGGAAGACGTTGGTACTTAATGAGCAGTT
>CAJUHN010000300.1 GCA_910585935.1 uncultured Lachnospiraceae bacterium
CCTTATCAGGGCTGCTCATTAAGTACCAACGTCTTCCAAGGGGCTTCTTTTGGAATACTTCCTTGCCTCCGCTAGACTGTTGGCTGTTCTAGTCTGTGAAAAGCGAATTCCACAATAACAAATAAAAAGTCTGAACTGTTATTATCACTTGTCATTTCTCTTTTTCATTTTATTCTATTCTCATCATAACATAAAATCAATTCTCTTTTCAAAAACAGAACAGCCTATAAGCAGCAAAGGCATGAACCTATTACATAAGAAGCCCCTTGGAAGACGTTGGTACTTAATGAGCGGTTTCGCAAGAAACGAAACGGCGAATTTAGTACCACTACGTCTGGAACGGAGCGAAAGCGCGGCTTCGTTGGAATAGGTTCATGCCGCAGCGTTCCTCTGTCTTTAAAGTAAACTGATCTCTTTAAGAAAACCAATGCTTAATCCCTGAAATTTCTTTTGCATTTTTTAGAATCGAATCGCCATTCATCTTTAAATATAATTCTAATTGTGAAATTTCTTCTTGTGTGAATCCCCTTTGTTTCTTAATTTTTCCTTCTGGCACAATTCCTTCTGCATAAGCATCTTCTCTTTCAAAACTCACATATACTATCTTTTGTTTTTCCTTTGTTAATACACAAGAATATGTCATTTTCAATTCTGGAATATTTTTCTTCATTTTTTCCCTCATTTCCCTGTTACTCTGAATCTATTTTTATCATAGTTCTCTACCAACTACTCTATCATAATGAAATACAAGGGCTGTCACAAAATCAAATCCTCGCCATAAATGGCAAAGCATTTCACATTTATTTTGTAACAGCCCCTTTTCCATCTAAATTATAAATACAATTCTTCCTTCTATAATCAGTTATATCTTTTTAAATTCTATTGAATCCAGACTCCGTCTTTATCCACTTTCTTACCATCTGGTGTAGTAGTATTCATCAAACACTCTCCACTTTCTGTCAGATAATACCACTTTCCATTAATTCTCTGCCAACCAGTCTTCATATCTCCATTTACTGAATCTAAATAATACCATTTACTATCCACCCAAATCCATTGTGTTTTCATCTCTCCTGTTTTAGCATCCATGAAATACCATTTATTATCCACTTTCTGCCATTTTGTAGTCATATGACCTGACTGTGTATTCAAATAGTACCACTTATTATTCACCTTTTGCCAGCCTGATTTCATTTCCCCATTTGTTGGATCTAAATAATACCATTTCCCATCTTTATCTAAAAACCACCCATTTTGCATATAAGTATCTGTTCCAAAATGATACCATTTTCCATTAATTTGTGCCCAAGAATCTTTCACATACTGCCCAGAAGCATCTCTATATTGCAATCGTCCGTTTGTACCTGATTCCCATACATTTTTAGAAGTGCTAGAAACAATATTATTACTATTAGAATTATTTGACGAAGAAGGTCCTGAATTAGAACTTCCTTTATCTGAATCAGAACTGCTTGGTCTATTACTAGGTCTATTAGAACCGCTAGAACCACTAGAGCTATTGCTAGAAGAAGGAATTTTTACTGTAACAGTACAACTTGCAACAAATTTTCCATCTTCTGTTGTCGCTGTAATTGTCGCTGTTCCTGTTCTCACAGCAGTCACTACACCATTATTCACAGTCGCTATACTGGTTTTATCACTATGCCATTTCACCTTTTGATTGGTCGCATTTGTTGGATATATCGTGGCTGTCAAAGTTTCTTTTGCTCCAGAACGTGTCAAGGAAACTTCTGTTTTATCCAATACAAGCCCTGTCACTTTAATTTCTGAAGGAGGATTTGTATTATCCACTTTTACAGTACAAGTCGCTGTCTTTTGTCCATCTTCTGTTGTCGCCGTAATAACCGCTGTCCCATTAGAAACAGAGGTGACTTCCCCCGCTGAATTTACAACAGCTACTGCTGGATTACTGCTGCTCCAAGTTATCTTTTTATTTGTTGCATTATTAGGAGTGACATTAGCTTTTATATATTCTGTTGCCGGAATCTGATAGAGAACTATTTCTGCCCTATCAAAACTTACTCCTGTTACTGGAACATTCACAGGACGATTTTTCGTATCCACTACCACTTTACAAGTTGCCGTCTTTTTTCCATCTTCTGTTGTGACCGTAATAACTGCTGTCCCATTCGCAATCGCTGTAACCTTTCCTGTATTATCCACAGCCGCAACCTTTTCATTATCCGTTTTCCAAGTTACTTTCTGATTTGTCGCATCACTTGGACTAATAATAGCATGAAGCTGTTCTGTCTGACCTATTGTAAACATATTTAAAATAGAATTATCTATACTCACTTTTGTTACTTCAACTGGCACAGATGGTTTTGTCGTATCCACAGTCACATTACAAGTGGCTGTTCTATTTCCCTCTTCTGTTGTAACTGTAATAGTGGCTGTTCCATTTGCAACTGCTGTAACCTTTCCTGTATTATCCACAGTTGCAACCTTTTCATTATCACTTGTCCATTTCACATTTTTATTCTTTGCACTCTCTGGACTCACTGTCGCGATCAACCCTTCTGTATTTCCAATCACAGAAAAGCTGAGAGAATTTTTATTTAAAGACACTCCTGTCACTTCTGGCTCTCTGCTCTCTATTGTAATTGTAATATCCTTAGAACCCATCGAGAAATTTCCCACATACTCATTATTTTCCTTTGTAATAGGTACTAAAGTTCCCTCCGCATAAATACTATAAATAGGTGTGCTATCGAAAGGCTGGAATTTCACTGTCAACACTGTCCCTTCCGCTACAGAAGTTCCCGGTTTCACTTCTATTCCACTATTATAAACAGTCAGTTTTCTTCCACTATTACTATCATAATTCAAAATATGACTTGCCACATTTACTGTTTCATTCTTATAATCTGTGGAAGCTAAAGCAGGAAGTCCATATAATTCTTGATTAATAGAATCTCCACTTAAATTAAATGGTTTTGCTAATGTATGTTCGCTGGTAAAACTATTTCCGACCTTATTAAAATAATAATATACTGTATTTTCTACCGTACAAGGTGTCTTTTGTTCGTCCTTCCACGTCATTCCTTTTTTCTTCGCCCATTCTCCTACTTCAACTGGGGTATATTTCACATTATTATTTTCTTTTTTATATTCCTCTTCAATCGTTTCATATCTCGCATCGTCCCATGTAACATCTACATAGTAATATGCTCCGTCCAACTTCACCAGATTCCAAGCATGTGATTGTCCTTTTCCTTCTCCTACCACATAAATATTTTCAATACCGCACGCATTTAATAAAAGCTGAAAAGCCTTTGTATACCCTTCACATACAGGCATAGTTGTCTTGTCGTCATCTAATACACTTATAATATTGTGCGCAGAAGCTGCTTGTATATCTGTCTTTTCAGCATAAGTAACTTCTTCTAACATTTTATTATGAATCGCAATTTCTTTTTCAATATCCGTTTTCAACCCTGATACTTCATCTAAATACCTCTGTACATTTTTGTCTATCTCCTGTTGAAGTTTATTGCGAACATCTGCTTTTACATAATCCTTCTTACATATTCCAATCACAGATTTTATATTTTTATTAGAATCCACCTCATAACGAAGTCCATCTGTCACATAAAGTTCTGGATGATCATATAAAATAATAGTATAAATCATCTCTAGCTCTTTCTCTGTGAAATTTTTTCCAAAACTAGACACATCTAGCCTATTTATAAAATAATAGATATTATTCTCTAGTCGTGCTTCTTTTGACCCATTTTGAAATGCATCAATATAAGCCACTATCAGATCATAAAACCGCAGCGCTTCACTCTGTTTCTGACTATTTCCCTTATAATACTCCCTAATCCATTCTTTTCCATAGGTAGAAGCATAAGAATTAATCGTATTAGAACGTACACTGGACATCTGAAATACTTCCATATTCTCCCAAGGTTCTCCATCTATCTGCTCTACCTCATAATTCGTTCTTTCTTCTGTCTGTAAACTAAGCGTTTCCTGCACATTATCCGCATATCCTATCACTGGAAAACCAGATAGAAGAACAGTAGCGGCTAATAAACTCATACAACCCTTTTTTATTCTATTTTTTTTGTTCCTCATACTAGAATCACCCTTTTAAAATTTTTTATTATAAACTAAATCTTTCTTATTATACTCTATTATAAAAAAAAGATCCAGTATATTCCAATAAATAGAATTGTTACATTATTACTATATTACTATTTAACTTTTTAGACAAAGATTCGCGCAGGAACAAAGGTATTCCAACGAAGCCGCGCTCCCGCTCCGTTCCAGACGTAGTGGTACTAAATTCGTTGAACCCAGTAGGGTTCACTCATTAAGTGCCAACGTCTTCCAAGGGGCTTCTTTTGGAATACCTTTGTTCCTGCGCTAGTTTATAGCATAGGCAAGTTTACAAAATAAGATTGTTATTATTTTTATCAACCTACAGTTATTCATAATAGATTACTATTTTCTTAAATATTCCCCCAAAATCAAAACATCTCTTAATATACATTTATCATAATAAAACACAAAAGGAAGAATCAACTCCCTAGAATAGCCAACAAACTAGCCTGGGCAAGCACCTATTCCAAAAGAAGCCCCTTGGAAGACGTCGGCACTTAATGAGTGAACCCTA
>CAJUHN010000301.1 GCA_910585935.1 uncultured Lachnospiraceae bacterium
TCCCCTCTGTTTTCTGATGGCATTTTTCACACAAGGTAATGAGATTCCCTAATGTATTAGAACCATTTAATCTCCTGGGTTTGATATGATGTACTTCTAATTTACAGTTAGTTTTACCACATTCCATACAGTTACATTTATCTCTTAAAATTACTGCTTTTCTCATAGTTTCATCCAACCTGTTTGTTTTCTGATACTGCCACTTATATGGTTTATAACCATTGGTCAATACTCTGATATCGATTGCAACATCTTCTAACTGGTAATGGGTTATCGTTACCCATTTGTTAAGCTGGGCAATCACTCTTATCACCGCTTGTCTTTTCTGGAATATGGACGGAGCAATCCTTCCTTTTCTTTTCAAAGAACTTCGGTTGTGAAATCTTTTCTGCCTATATCTTTTATAGTAACGGCGATTACGTCTATATCCTTTTCTCACTTCCATCCGATGTTTTACATCCTTGCGATGTTCCATCGTTCCTTTGAACAGAACTTTGTTTTTGGTTTTGCATTTTTGTACCAGAGCAATTCCAACATACAAACCACCGTCATCTATCCCACAACGGATTTCCTCATCAGAAATTTCATCCTTGGGAACGCTTTTCTTTAACTGTATCACCATCGGATATTTATTTACTAGCTTTGCATGTTTCTTACGGATAAGATACCATGCTTTCTTTTCTTTTGTCGGTGCTAATGTTTTTCCATCTGCATCCAATACAAAAGCATAATTTGTCATTTCTGACCCCTTCCTTTCGGAGAATTTTTCTTCTTGGCAATGTCATACAAAGGACATGTGTTTCCCTGTTATCCATACAGGACATTAGCATGGTTTCTTGGTTGGCACTCACAGAGCTTCCAACTGAAAATAACATTGGAAGGTGTGTCTTTACCTTACGGTACAACGTAGTTCATCTCTGCAACCTACTTTTCAGCAGTAGCAGTCACTCAGCCTTGAAACCTACTGTTAAGCCATAAACAAAAGACTATTGTGTCCACTTTTATCTATGTTTGTATCTATATTTATCTATTTTTTATTACTTAACAATTAGTCCCCTTCTTGTAGTTCTTCCCTTTCTTTTTCATCAATCATTTTCCAGATATCTTCTGGCTTTAAGTCTTTCAAGCGGTGATACTCATACCCAGCCAGTCTTTCATCAAAACCGCAGACAAAACGATATTCACAAAAATCACAAGCTCTTTTTTGTCCCTTTTCATATGGATTGATCTCTGTACTCCCAGAAAAAATCTCTTCTCCCATATTTTTAATTTTTCTGCGCACATAAGAAGAAAGAGATTGAAATTGTTCTTCGGTCACTACAGAAGAAGTTTTTGATACTCCTTCTTTATTATAACTCACTGGAATCACATCAGACTTCTTGTCTATCGTCTTGTCCATAAGAGAAACAATCTCTTCTTTTTCATTCACTAATCCATTCATTCGCAATTCTTTTAAAATCAAATCTCGAATTTCTTTTTCCGTCGTATCTGGCGTTTCTATTTCTACCACAGGGTCTTTGATATTATAATAAAAAATCCCGGCTGGAATCACCATCTTATCTGGGTGTTTTTTCTTTTCTGCCTCTACCGCTGCGTCCAAATAGACCACCAACTGCATCTGCAGCCCATAATATACAGAAGAAAGATCAAATGTAGTACTGCCTGATTTATAATCAATAATCTTCACATAGACATTTTTTTCATCTTCATATAAATCCATGCGGTCGATTCTTCCTTTTAATTTCATACTGCTTCCATCTTCTAATGGAAAAGTCAATGCCTCTAATTCATCTGCTTCATTAAAAGACACTTCATAATCCACAGGCATAAACTCTCCTCTTTTTAACTGCTCTCCCAACGCCCATGCCGTGCGGTCTGAAATTCGCTCTAACCGTTCCATCAAATAAGCATTTCTGGCATTACTCTGCAAAATATTATTTCCATAATCAGTAGCCACTTCTTCCAAACTCTCTTTTACTAATCTCTTTCTTTGTTCCTCCTCTATGCCAGAAAAACTCAAATGTTGTTCTTTTAATTTTTTAGAATACCGCTCTATTGTGTTATGAAACATATTTCCTAAATCGATAGACAATAATTCATATTCTTTTCTTCTCTCTAACCTGAGTCCATAATTTAAAAAATGTGCAAAAGCACAAGCTGCATATTTTTCTAACCTCGTCACACTGTTAAATGCCTGTGGTCCATAAAGACTTTTCGCCGCCAATTTTCCAATTTTACTCTCTTTATTTTCATAAAATGCAGCATTTACTAATGCCTTTATCCTCTCCTTCCAATCCTCCGATCTCAGATACCAAGAATACAGCTCCTTCCATTCCTTCTTCTGTACCTGTTGTCCTATCTCATCTAACCCTTCTACCCAATAAGCTAATGCCCCCTCTGGTGTCGTAATATAGTTCATAGAAGGACAGTCAATCTCTTCATCTACTTCTCTAATTCTAGGAAATAATTTTTTCATTGTCCCAATAAAATAAGAAGGGCGTATCGCATTTCCCTCTGAAGAAGTCTTACTATAACTCAAATATAACTTCTCCGACGGTTTTGTTAAGTTTAAATATAAATAAAATCTCTGCGTATAAGCATTTTCCTTTCCCGTCGGTGACAATTCCACCTCCGATTCCTTTAAAGCCTGCCTTTCCTGTTCCGATAAAATCCCACCCTTACTCATATTTTTCGGAATGATCCCATCATTCATTCCAATAAAAAATAACGCCTTCACACGTTTTAAACGAGTACGTTCCATATCTCCGACCATAATTTGATCCAAAGCAGGAGGGATCAGCCCCACCTTAATCTCCTCAAATCCAGAATCCAAAATAGCGGTTAACTCCTTTATACTGATCACTTCATCTCCTAATAACTCCACCACCTTGTCAAATAATTCTATCACCAGCCGAAAAGTCTGTTTATACTCCTTTGCTAATGCCAATTTCTTCTGTTTCTGAAATTCTTCTTCATAAGCAGAAAGTTTCTGTTGTATCTGATGTCTTTCCACGAACTGATAGAGCGCTGTCATCTTCTCCCTAACCGTATTTTCTTTCCCCTTCCAGACCGTCCACAGCGGCAAAATAGATTTTAACACTTGTTCCCTCAATCCATTGATATAATTTAAGTCCAGCTCCTCTTCTTTTTTATAGCTCTTCACCCATTGCTTCTGCCATTTTTTATTTCCCCTAATCCCCAATGCAATACAATAATTCTCTAAATTATCAATATCCTCTCGTTTCATTCCTGTCATAGAACTTCTCAAAAATCGAAACACGCTTTCATAAGAAAAATCATCTCGAATGATCTCAAGAGCACTCCTCAAAAATTCTACAAATGGATTCCCCATAATACTTGTCTTATGGTCAATAAAACAAGGCAGACTATGCTCAAAAAAGATATCCCTCACAATATCCGCATACTGTTCCATATCCCCTGTGATCACCGCAATATCCCGATATCGATATCCTTTTTCCCGTATCAATTTCCAGATTTCCCTCGCCATAAACTCCGCTTCCTGTCTGGGATTTCTAGCCACATGAATCGAAATAGCCTCCTGTTCTTTTGCATAAGAATGATTCGGATAGCGAAACAAATTCTTCTCTAACATAGCAAGTGCCATACACTCCCGAAAACGATATGGAATCTCCTCTTTTAATACCACACTTTCCTCTTGCTTTATTCCCACCTCTTCTGCTAAATCCATCAGATGAAAAATCATATTTTTACTGGTATAAAACAATTCCTGCTCTCCAAAAATCACATTTGCCTTCTCTCTAGGGTCTAATGTGACCGTTATCCTCACTTCCTTAGAAAGCTTCATTAACAACCCAATGAGCTTATATTGAATAGGAGTAAACCCTGTAAAGCCATCTAAACAAATAATACTTTTCGGAATAATTTTGGATTGAGAAAGCACATTACAAAGCACATCTAAAATTTCTTCTTTTGTAATATACTTTTCTTCAATATAGTTCTGAAACCCTCTCCGTATCGTATCAATATCCTTTAACTTTGCAAGAAGCATTGGTCTGTTTTTCGCAGCCTCAAACATCACATCCATTTGTTTTTCCTGTATCCCATATTGATAAAATTCTGAAATAACAGACTTTATTTCACTCACAAATCCCGGTGTATTCATTTTAGAAGCATATAACTTTAACCCCTTTTTATGATTTTCCATCACCTTCCGAAGAATCAAATTTTTTCCCGTATCATCTAATACAGGAAGCTGTCTTGCTCCTATCTCTTCAAAAACCCGATATGCCAATCTCGCAAAACTCACAATATCAATATTCATCACTCCATTTTGAGGATGAAGACTTACAATATCCCTCTGCGTTTCCATAGAAAACTGTTCTGGAACAATTATAATATAATTTTCCTCTGGATTTTCTATCGATTCTTGAATCATTTT
This sequence comes from uncultured Lachnospiraceae bacterium, assembly GCA_910585935.1. Lineage (GTDB taxonomy): Bacteria > Bacillota > Clostridia > Lachnospirales > Lachnospiraceae > MGBC136627. The sequence continues at coordinate 4,421 of CAJUHN010000301.1, forward strand.
TTTATATAATATATAAGATTTTCCTGAACCAGAACTTCCTAGAATCATCTGAAATGACATAAATCATTATCCCTCCCATCTTATGAGTTTCCCAAATTTCCGCGCATGGAAGGGCTGCTTCCAACGAAGACGCGCTCCCACTCCGTTCCAGACGTAGCGGTACTAAATTCGTAGCCCTTTACAGGACTACTCATT
>CAJUHN010000302.1 GCA_910585935.1 uncultured Lachnospiraceae bacterium
CTGTTATAAGTTAAATCATGCAAGGGAGCAAACATGAAAAGATTACAATCAGAATATTGGAATATATTCATAGATAAAGATGAAAACGGGATTGAAAAAGGGAATGGAGAAGATTTTGAAAATCTTGTAGAACATTTATTGACTTTTAAATATGGAGCAAAGTGGACACGGACTAAAAAAAGTCATGATAATAATCGTGATTTTTGGATATATTTGAATGAGCAGCACATTTGGGCAGAATGTAAGAATTACAAGGATTCAATTGCAATGAGCATTTTAGCACCTACTTTGGTTATGGCTCAAATATATGAAGTAAATGAGATTTTATTTTTTAGCCGTTCAAATATCAATCGATTTGCTAAAAGTAAAATCATGGCATTTGGTGAAAAAAGCGATAAAACAATTTTGTTTTATGATGGTGAAAATCTCGAACGACTCATATGGGAATATCAGACGCAACTTCCTAAAAAATACTCACCACTAAAATATTGGGAAACAATAGAATCAAATTTTCAGATTTCAAATTTTATACAGATATACTTTTTTAGAAATGCTGTTTCACATGTACAGGAAGTAATAGGAGCATTTGAAAATTATGTTGAGGCAAATACAATTTATTATAACGAAACATTTGCTCTAACTTTTTGTTTCGAGAATTTCTTACCAGAAGACAATATTGAAGTTTGCATTGAATTTATGGATGAAGGAACAGAACGCTTTTCTTTTCAATATTTCTATCCTAACATTGTACCGGAAAAAAAACAATGGTATATAAAGAATTTAAAACAAGGAGAAGGGCAAGCGGTTTCATTAAATTTGCGTCTAATAAAGTACTCTCCTCAAATTCGTTTTCCTCGATTTCACATTTCTTTTTTTAATCCTATAAATAAACAACAATTTGATTGGTATTCTAAAGACATATTGGTAAAATGTAATTGGGTAGGGAAAACGAAATTAATTGGAACAAATTATATAAACATTCTAGAAAAAACAAAAGAGCAATTGCTTCAAAATCCTTATTTATCAGTGCTAGTTCTTACAGGAAGTAGTGGAACAGGAAAATCTCGCATTTTAACGGAATGTCAAAATATTTTTTTAAAGAATGGTTATAATATCATTAACTTTTCAGGACAGAAAGATTTTTCTTCCCACTATTTTTTAAAAGAGATTATTTCTTTTTTATATGAAATTCCAAATAATGATATAATGCAACTGTTAGAAGAACATTTATTATTTGACAATATTAAGAAAAAAATTTCAGAATATACAGAAGCCGAAAAAGCTCTTTGTCTGCTTAGAATGATTATTCAGAGTAATACAGAAGATGCCTTACAGAAAACTTTGGATATATATGGTGATATTATATACGAAAAAATTTCAAGGAATAAAAATGTATTAATAATTGACAATATGCAATATGCAAAAAATACATTTCAACATTTCATAGAGCAATATATTTATTATTCAGAAAATCAGCAATCCGATAATCGGTCTGTTCTTCTACTTGTTTTTAACAGTGATTATATGACAAATGCGAGTTCAGAATTGTTATACAATATTCTGCACTCTAATATCAAACAGTTACTTTCTTTTCAATTAAAAGGGTTTATTAAAAACGGACAGGGAATTGAATTTTTACAAGAATTGACTAGAACAACCACAGATGATAATACGGAATATTTTTCTGAAATAATCAAAAAAGTATCCCTGAATCCATATAACTTATTCCAGACAGTCAAATGTATGGAAGAACTAAACATAATAAGTATCTCTCCTGATAAACAGGGGTATATTATTTCTAATTTAGATAAATATAATATATCTTCAAGTATATCTTCTGGAATTATTGGAATTTTGAAAAAAAGATTTCAATTTATAAGTGAGTACATCACTTTAGAAAGAATATTATTTATTTGTTCTATAATGTATGTATTTGATTCTATTGATAATCACATACAAAAGATTTTTCAAATTCAAACGGAGGAATTAAATTATTTATGTGAAAAAAGTATTTTACGCTTGGCACATCAAGATATTTACTTATTTGATCATGATATTATTCGCAACTTTTTTTATAAAAAATATAATGATCACATACTTGACTGTTTACGTTGGGTATATGAACATGATTGTTCGGAAAAAATCCGTAGATATTCTACAGCATATTTACTTTATGAGATATGCATTTTAAACCGTATTGATACCATTTTAGATATTGGGAAACAGTTGTCCAAATTTCCAATATCAGAGAGGATAGCTTCATTGTTCTATAATAAATTGCTGGAGGCTTTCTCACGAATGTTGGAATCTCAACATTATGAAGGAGTATATTTGAAATACATTCATCAAATATGCGCATTCATAAGACAATACGATGGTTCAGAAAAGGCATGGTATGTGTCAAAGCAAATATATGATACAATTCAAGTATATTATCCAAATGCATTATCTGAAGATATTATATACTATCGACCATTTATTCATTTTTGCTGCGATATTGCTATGCAAATCCACTTTTATGAACAGGAGATTTTGTTTATCAAAAATGTTTTAAACGCTTGTAAAAATACTCACCCTATTGATATAGAAAGTCAAGACGAACTATATGTTCTTCAAGCTATTATGTATAATCGGTGGTATACCTCGTATAACACGCAAAGTTATACTAAAGAAATTATAAATAAGAGAATTTCCTTAATGAACAAATCAAGGATGTATGTTGAGAAAATTACTGATATAAAAAAAAGAGGTCTTATTGAATATTTGAATAATTCTGATGAAGGTTATAATTTTTATGGTTATCAAAAAGATAAAGAACAGCTATTAAATATTTGGGATCGTTGTATTGTTGATATACCAACACTTGTACCTGAAAAAACTCTGAATTATTATAGGAAAATGGTACAATATGGATTGATTAATCAGAATGAAAATGTTGTCATACAAGAAACTGAGAAGGCTATGGAATATCTAGAAAACGGAGAATATTCCCATGAGCCGATTATTTTTCATACTTTCTTTTTTATGGCAGAAGTCATGTCTAATCTTCAACATAGACCAGAAAAAACATATTTTTATAATACTCGAATTATTGATAATGTTTTAAAAATGCAACAACTTCTTAATAATCATAAGCTAGGAGATATACTATTGCTAAAAGGTGTAAATGCACATTATGCAAAAAATAGGGATGAAGTCTATTATGCGTATAAAGAGGCTTACAACTATTATATAGATGGTAATACTTCCAGATATTGGATAAAAAAATCCTTGTTAGAAGAAAATATAAGTTATTCATTTACTGTATTAGGAATTTATAACACCAAATATGATGTTTCATGTTTTCCAAATAAATGCCGTTACCCCCTAATTCTTTCTAATGATAATGAATTTAAGGCTAGCGGCATTCAACGAACAGGAGATTTACATCTAAATCTTCCATTAATATAATAATTAGCATTTCCGTTTTGCAATTAGAGAAAGAGGAAGGATATTTCCGTGACGATCTACAACCAAATCGTATTGGATATCCCTCATATGAAACCAAAGTTCATTGTCGAATAATGCAATAAAAGTATCAACAAAATAGATGATTGGTGTTACCAAATCAATAAACTCAAAAGAAGAATCATTGTATAATACGATATGTTCGTTATCTCTTATGGAATTTGGTCGTTCTACAATATCAAGAAATTGAATGAAAAGTAATTCCTTTATAATTGTATAGAAGGAGTTACGATCATACAAAGTTGTAAAGTCGAGCATAAGATATTTATGAACTACTAAAGGATATGTTTTTAAAAAATAATCTGCGCTGACTTTAAACCATGCCACATTGTCATATATTATTTTTGCATAATCTTTCATACCATACATCCCTTTTGCATCTAGACGATAGTAGCTGAAATTGGACTTTGAATTATTAGGATCAGTTCCTCCTTTATGATATGCAATAGCTCCTGCTGATACCCAAGTTTCATATCCAATATCTCTCAGACGAAAGCAATAATCACAATCTGTATATGAATAAGGAATATCTTCATCCATTCCACCTATTTTTTGATAAAGTGTTTTTGTTGTCATCATAATAGCACTACACACAGCTTGGACTTGTCGGTCACTGATTGCTAAAGGGTGATCGTATAATAATCCCATCATAGTATGTGCAGCATTAAATTTAGAATACATGATTCCAAAATCAATAATACGATTATTTAATGGATTTATTAGTTTAGCTCCAGTTACACCTATTTTGTCGGAACTAGAAAAAGTTTTTAACAATGCTTGATACCAACCATCCCATACAAAAATATCTGCATCTATGAAAGTAATAATTTCTCCTGTACATTCTTCTACACTAAGGTTCAAAGCTTTAGGATATTGGATATTTTGATACACTTTATGATATCTACATCTAGAATTTGAAATTTCGAAATCTAATTCTGTATGGTTAACATTATTGCCTATGATAAAAATCTCTACATCTTCAGGAACTGTTTTTAAAAGACGATTTAGGCAAAACAAAAGCATATCTTTATTTTTATGATATGTAATAATTATAGACTGTTTCATAATACCTCCTTAACTCATCAAATGGAAAA
>CAJUHN010000303.1 GCA_910585935.1 uncultured Lachnospiraceae bacterium
ACTTTTCCATCTGACAATAATTGAAATAATATTTCTTTATCCTTATCATTCATAATAATTTTATTCCTTCTTGTAAATGAAATATATATAGATGTATCTAAAAATAGATAGATGTGTAAACATTCATCGTTAAATAGAACAGAGTATGTTTATTATAATTCCAATCTCATATAAATAACTTCTTGAAACCCTGTCATGTGAGAATGAAAGCCTTTAGGATTTCTGCCATATTCAACAAACCCTGCTTTCTCATACATAGACAATGCTCTTACATTTTCAGCAATTACATTCAGTTCAAGTTGGCTATACCCTGCAGCCTTTGCACATTCAATACATGAAGTCATTAATGCCCATCCAATTCCCCAAAACTCTTTCAAAACACTAATACCAAATTCAGCCCGATGTCGTACTTTGTATTTCGTGCCTACTGCCTCGATTCCAGCAGTTCTTCAAGAAGTGGGACTGCAAATTTAGTGTTCGTTATGTCTGAAATGGAGCGAGAGTTCGGATTTGTTGGAATACTTCCTTGCCTCTTGTTCCTTTTTAACTTTCAAAATGCCTTATTTAACCTTCTTATCACTATTCAATAGGGAGATTATGCTGCTTTAAGAAAGAAAGTTTATCCCAATATCCACGCTGGAATAATATCTTTTCATTTACAACATGGAAAAATCCGCATCCACGCAAGCCTAATGGGTCTTTCCATTCTAAAATAGCCCATTGTCCATCTTCAAAAATATTTTCTACAATACAAACCATTTTCGCAGTTGAAAACTCATTTGTAAACATTTCTTTAATAGCCTCAATACCTACAACAGGTTCATTTGCAACTTGATGATTTATAGCATCATTATCATACAGACTAGCAATAGTATCTACATCTCCAGAGTTAAAAGCGTCTACCCATTTATTTACTACTTCTTTTGGACTTAACATATCTTGTTATCCTCCTTTTTAAATTAGAATTTGCTATTAGTTCTATTATATATCCTTTTATTGAAAAATGAAATAAACTTCTGTTATATTACGTGTTAATAGCTCATAACGTATAATAAATTTGCAAAAGGTGTTAAAAGTATACATGATGTGTTTATTCTTTATATATTTTGGTTTAAACTGAACATATTTGTTTTTTTATTGATGCATTTGTTTGTTCTTTATTCAAAAGATGTTTTCCTTTTTTTCAATAGAGATTTTTTTGAATAACACATAAGAGGTTATGTTATTTTTTGAAATATATGCTGAACCTTATCTAAAGGGCTGTTAGGATGACATGGTTGCAATACTGGTTCACCAGAAGTTTTTTGATAGCCTTTTAGTTCTGTAAAACAAACATTTTTCCCATTTGCATAAAAATTCAAATCATTCCTATTGAATGATAATCATATTAAAAGAAGTAACTACAGTCCGAATAGTAATTCCACACTGTTGCTCTAAAATATAGTATCTGTTCTTATAGTTTTTTATCTACACAGCCTTGTTCTTCAATCGTTCCATTGGTGTATAACAGACTTTCTGTTAAAGTTGTTTTTCCAGCGTCTATATGAGCAAGAATACCAATATTGATTATTTTCAGATGATTGTATTACTTTTAGGCTAAAAATCCCCAGCAGTAAAATAATTTTAGCACTGAGGATATATAGACTATATATAGCATACATCTATAGGAAACTATTGTTCTTCTCAATATATCAAAATTGATAAGGCGATAGATTTTTCTACAAATGGCTTATGTATTTCTTGAACATTTTAATAGTAATTTATTAATTTCCTATGTAATCATAGAAAATTCTCTTTTTCTCTCATATAGAGCAGTTCATGGTTTATGGTTGGATTTATAATTCAGAGGGCAATAAATAAGCATTTCTTTAAAAATATCTGTAGTAATTTTAAATATTTACTATATACATTAAATATTTTTTGATTTAAAAATTCTAGTCAGTTTAAAATATGCTATCTATTTAGATGTGTAAATTTTTTCTTTCAAATATTATAATTCCCAATACATACAACATAATAGCACCTGCGAAAAGTATAAATATGCCAACTATTGCGCTGCTTTCACCAATAATAATGCCATCTGGATTAAACAAGGTAAAAAATGTGAAATACTTTGCTTTTTCCGCATTTCCACCAACATTTGCAAGCATCTGTAAAACATACATAAATGCTGGAATCCCTGCTCCAAATGTAACGCTATATTTGGTGTCGGAAAATATGCAAGAAGAAAGAAAACATATGCCGCCAATAAACAAATGCAAGCACAATAGTCCCCCATTCAATATAAATAATGCTGTTATATCTAACTCTCCCGGAAAACTGCTTTCAGAACAAATTAATTCTAAAATTGTGCTATAAAGAATAAGCAGCAAAATTCCACTTATGAGTACTTTCATCTGTGTAAACGCAATGGTACGCCGTTTTACAGGCGCAGCAACTAACGAAACTATAGAGCCTTTATCCACATATTTTGCAATTAGGGCATTTCCGCGCAGTATGCAGAATAACATCGGAAAAATCACCAGTATAAATCCATAAAGGTAAGATATTATAAATCCCAAAAGATTCGCCGCATTTGCTTTCATGCCGACAGCCACCATCACTTCTGGCATAACTTCCACAAAACTGTCTAACATTTTCATCATTTGGGGATCATACATATAGATGATAACAGAAACATATAGGGTAATGATTGCGGCAAAAATTATAAGCAGCTTTATACTTCCTTTCATTTCACGTTTATATAGTGCTATGTTAATCATTTTTCCCACCTCCATAATAATTCATGAAAATTTCTTCCAGACTTTGCTTCGTTGTAACAGTAACTTTTACTCCACTGCATATACCGTCAAAATCTGCGGCAAATGCTTTAGCGGAAGCTTCATTTTCAAGAGTTACTGTGTAACTATGAGTATGTCGTTCATGCAATGTTACAGAAGAATCAACGGTTATCATTTTGCCTTTTCGTATAATACCAATACGGTCACAAGTCCGTTCTACTTCCTCGAATATATGGCTTGACATCAAAATTGTTTTACCATGTTCCTTTTCCTTCGCAACTAAACTAACAAATTTACTTTGCATCAATGGATCAAGTCCGCTGGTAGGTTCATCAAGAATAAGAATATCAGGGTCGTGCATAAATGCGGCAACAATTCCAAGTTTTTGTTTTGTCCCTTTGCTCATCTTTTTTATCTTGCTTTTAGGGTCTAATTCAAAAAGTTCCAGCAATTCCTCCTTACGGCTTTGTGCGCCAATTTTACGGTATTCTGTAATAAATTTCAAAAACTCTGTACCTGACATATCATCAAAAAAGTTGATTTCACCAGGAATATAGCCAAGCTTTACCTGCACCTTATCCCTTTCACTCCAACAATCCAGACTATCAATGCTACATTTTCCTGACTGTGGTTTTAAAAATCCCATCAAATGGCGTATAGTTGTTGTTTTTCCTGCTCCATTCGGACCTAAAAAGCCAAAAGCCTCTCCTTGATTTACATGAAAAGATATATTGAATACTCCTTTTCCGCCTCCATAGTCACATACAAGGTTTTCGATTTTAATGACGTTCATAAATACTCCCCTTCCCCAACATTTTTTCTCCCATTTCAGAAAAATTTTTGAATTAAATGAACAAGAAAACTTATCAAACCTATTAAAATAAATAGATGATAAAATATACCTAAAAAATGTTTTAGTAAATCTTTGATTTCTTTTCTTATAATTTTATATAACTTATAAAAAACCTTTGTATTTGACTGCTTTGAATTTAAGGAGTTTTTATCTCCTTTACTTTAATTGAAAAGTTGTATTAAAAAAGTATCTAATCAGAAAGTGAAACAATCATTATAAATTTTTCAAAACTTTTTAAGCTATCCTATCACTTCATTAAGATTTTTTACTTTAGTAATCAGGTTTTTCATAAGTTTTCTCCTTTCTTTTTACTGAGCTTTGTTTTATTTATATATAATATATTATTTTATTGATATTAACAAGATTTTATCTATACCCTGTCCTTTAAAAAAGAAATAATCTATTCTTTTAATATGTAAATTCAGCTATTTTAATCAAATATTATATAGGAAAGTTAACTTTTATAGATTTATTATGTGAGAATTGTATATTTATTTTTAAATAATTTGCCAATTCTATATTTTTTTATTTTATATTGTTAATAACGCCTTTTTTTAATTCTATATTTTTTGACTATAAAATCAACTATTTAAAAAGAAATAATTAAAATAATTTATTTTTTCTGTTAAATTTATATTTCAAATAATATATAGTAAATATAATCATAAGGTTAATTCAAAATCTTAAATAAAAGCGAAAAGAGGAAAGTAAGAGCAATGAGTTGATACAACTAATTTATCCGAAAAAATAATATGGATTTATTTTTAGCTATTGTAAAATTGTTGCTGACAATTGGAGAGTTTATCCTAGTAATAATAGGATTATATCTAATCTTTTTTAAACGAAAAATTTAATAATATCAGACATAGAAAACAAAAAAGTAGAACAGTCCACAACCTAGCGGAGGCAAGGAAGTATTCCAAAAGAAGCCCCTTGGAAGACGTTGGCACTT
>CAJUHN010000304.1 GCA_910585935.1 uncultured Lachnospiraceae bacterium
CCCCTTGGAAGACGTTGGTACTTAATAAGCAGTCCTGCAAAGGGCTGCGAATTTAGTACCACTACGTCTGGAACGGAGCGAGAGCGCGGCTTCGGTGGAATACTTCCTTGCCGTAGCGGAACTTTCACTACAATAATACTGATACCTTAATCAAGGTTTATTTTTTTCATATATCAATTTCGCCTGTTCTGCCAAGACTTCTTTTAGATAAGCAGGTTCGAGAATATCTACTTGTGTTCCAAATGTCAATAAATATCCAATTAACCAAGTATCTTCTGGCATTTGAGCTGATACTATGAAATCTCCATTTGTCTGTATTTCAATCTGTGTCATATCAAATTCATCATAAACACGATAAGCAGCTTCTTTAGAAAATCGAAGAACTATTTTCTTATATATTTGTTTTAAGTCTTTTTCCAACTCTGGAAATACTTGATGTGGAAAACTATCTGATAGAACTTCTAAATCTATGATACGGTTCAACTTAAAAACACGATAATCCTGTTTTAATGTACAATAGGCTTTCAAATACCATGCCATAGATTTATATAGAATTTTCATTGGCTGTACAATTCTTTCGGTAGCTTTTTCATTTGAGCCTGCATAAGTAATTTTTACACATTTCCGATGAATGATTGCTGATTTTAACAAATTGAATTTATCATTATCTCTACCTTGATTCCCCCATCTTGAGAAATCTATTTCAAGCCAATTTTCTGAGTTGAGATGAAATACTGCAGAAAGTTTCTGCAATATTTCACTATTATCTTTTGTAATATTCATACTTTGTAATGCTAAAAGGATTTCTTGTTTTTCTTCTTCTGACAGTACCGCTTTATCCAAAACAAAATCATCCATCAAATGTATTCCGCCATTTCTGCCTGTTTCTGTGTAAATAGGAATACCTGCTTCACTTAAAGCATCAATATCCCGATAAATGGTTCTGACTGATACTTCAAACTTTTCTGCTAATTCTAAAGCTGTAGCTTTCCCCTTATCGAGTAAATGGTATATAATCTTAAATAGTCGGCTTTCTTGCATCTCTATTTCCCTCTTAAAATAAAAACTCCGTCAATACCATATTGCTGATATCTATCCCTCTCTCTGTAAGTCCAATTCTGCCGTCTTTTCTCCATAATACTCCTATCTGAACTCCCTTTTCTATTTTTTCTCTATATACTTCCATAATATCCTTTTGAAATAAATTTAAAAATCTCTTCTCTGATATCCCTTTCATTCTTCGCAATCCCAAAAACATAAACTCTTCCATCTTTTCCTCTTTTGAAAGAATATGAACTTCTTTTTGAAGTTCTGATAGTTCTTTTATCATATTGTTTTCAAAAAATGCGAAATACTCTTGTAGATTTTCTGTATTCTTAAATCTACTCCCATTCCAATAAGAAGCTGCTCCCAATCCTAAACCTAAATATTCTCCTAATGTCCAATAAGTTTGATTGTGTCTGCTTTCCTTTTCAGGTAACGCATAATTAGAAATTTCATATCGGTGATATCCTTCCCTTTCTAAAAACTCTTTTGTTTTCCAATACATTTGTCTATCTTCTTCTTCATCGGGAAAAGATAACTGCTCTTTTATTTTGAAAAATTTTGTTCCTTCTTCTATGATGAGGCTATAAGCGGAAATATGTTCTGGTTTTGGATTCAAATTCACTATTTTTCTTAATGTTTCTTCCCATTCTTCTTTTGTTTGAAAAGGTAAAGCAGACATTAAGTCCACATTGATATTTTCAAACCCAACTTCTCTAGCAAGTGTATAACTTTCTAAAAATTTTTCATAAGTATGAATTCTCCCTAATCGTTTTAACTGTTCTTCTTCTGTTGACTGAAGCCCTATACTCAGCCGATTTATTCCCGCTTCCTTATAAATTTTAAGTTTTTCTTTGGTAAGTGTTTCTGGATTCGCCTCTATCGTAATTTCTGCTCCCTTTTTTATAAAATATGTTTCAAAAATAGCATCTAATATCTCTTTTATTTGTTTTTCTTTTAATAAAGAAGGCGTCCCACCTCCCAAAAATATTGTAGAAATAATATTCTCTTTTAAATCCTCTCTATATAGAAAAATCTCTTTTTTTAATGCTTCTATATATCGTTCCTTTGTATTTTCATCAGCAGGAGCAGACAGAAAATCACAATAATGACATTTTTTCATACAAAAGGGGATATGCAAATATATCCCCAAGTTTTTTTTCTCTTTATTTTTTATCATCTAATTTTAAAACGCTCATAAACGCCTTCTGAGGAATTTCAACATTTCCAATCTGGCGCATCCGTTTCTTTCCTTCCTTTTGTTTCTCTAATAATTTCCTTTTTCGGCTGATATCACCGCCATAACATTTCGCTAAAACATCTTTTCTCATCGCTTTGATGGTTTCTCTGGCAATCACTTTGCTGCCAATCGCCGCCTGAATAGGAATTTCAAATAGATGTCTTGGTATTTCGTCTTTTAATTTTTCGCACATCTTTCTGCCACGCTCATATGCTGTACCACTGAACACAATAAAAGACAGCGCATCTACTTCTTCCCTGTTGATTAAAATATCTAATTTCACTAAATCAGATTTCACATAACCTTTCATCTCGTAGTCAAAAGAAGCATATCCTCTAGAACGTGATTTCAATGCATCAAAAAAATCATAGATGATCTCATTTAATGGCAAATCATATTTTAATAATGCTCTTGTTGTTTCTATATACTCCATTCCATTATAAATTCCACGGCGTTCTTGACATAAATCCATAATAGAACCAATAAATTCTGTTGTTACCATAATTTCTGCCTCTACCATAGGTTCTTCCATATATTCAATTTCAGAAGGATCTGGCAGATTAGAAGGGTTTGTGAGTTCTATCATTTCTCCGTCCACCTTATGAACACGATAAATAACTCCGGGAGCTGTAGTCACTAAATCCAAGTTGTATTCTCTTTCCAGCCTTTCCTGTATAATTTCCAAATGCAGTAACCCTAAAAATCCACATCGAAATCCAAATCCTAATGCAACAGATGTTTCTGGTTCAAACTGCAATGCAGCATCATTTAATTGAAGCTTTTCCAGTGCATCTCTCAAGTCTGAATATTTCGCACCATCAGCCGGATACAACCCACAATATACCATAGGATTCACCTTTTTATATCCCGGCAGCGGCTCTTTACATGGATTCTCTGCATCTGTAATAGTATCTCCTACTAAGGTATCCTTCACATTTTTAATACTTGCCGTCAAATATCCCACCATTCCAGCGCTCAATTCTTCACAAGGAATCATCTGTCCTGCTCCAAAGTATCCTACTTCCACCACTTCTTCTACAGCGCCAGTCGCCATCATCTTCACCTTTGTACCCGCTCTTAAAGTCCCTTCTTTCACACGGAAAAACACAATCACTCCTTTATAAGAATCATAGACAGAATCAAAAATTAAAGCCTTTAAAGGAGCTTTTGCGTCCCCCTTGGGAGCAGGAATTTTACTAACAATCTGTTCTAAAACCTGATCTATATTTAATCCTGTTTTTGCTGATATCAGAGGAGCATCCTGTGCTTCAAGTCCTATGATATCTTCTATCTCTTCTATCACTCTTTCTGGCTCTGCACTAGGCAAATCAATCTTATTGATAACTGGAAACACATCCAGATTATGATCTAATGCAAGATATACATTTGCAAGAGTCTGTGCCTCAATTCCCTGCGCTGCATCCACAACCAAAACCGCTCCATCACATGCTGCTAGACTCCTTGAAACCTCATAATTAAAATCAACATGTCCGGGAGTATCAATTAAATTAAAAATATATTCCTCCCCATCTTGTGCTTTATAGACCGTTCTCACTGCTTGCGCCTTAATCGTAATCCCACGCTCTCTTTCCAAGTCCATATTGTCAAGCACTTGAGCCTGCATCTCTCTATCTGTCAAAAGCCCTGTTCGTTCTATAATTCTATCTGCAAGAGTAGATTTTCCATGGTCTATATGAGCAATAATACAAAAATTTCTAATTTTACTCTGGTCGATAATCGCCATTTCCCTTTTCCTCCTTATTTAAAATAAAACCAAATGTATCAATCATAAATAACATTCTAATCAATCATTTTATTATAATCCCAAAGTATATGTCAATCCATACCAGCCTATCCATAAAATGCCTGAAATTTATTATAGCATAGAAGAATTTTCATGTCTAGCACCACTCAAACTTTCCCTAAATAAAGGGTCGCTCCGGCAAGGCGGTATTCCAACGAAGCCGCGCTCTCGCTCCGTTCCAGACGTAACGATACTAAATTCGCAGCCCTACTTTTCGCGGAACTGCTCATTAAGTACCAACGTCTTCCAAGGGGCTTTTTTTGGAATACCACCTTGCCTCCGCTAGTGTATCGACTACTCTAGAAAAACTAAAAAATTCCTTTTATCTACATTTTATAACTTGTCACAATAACTAACTATTCAAAATAACTAACTATTATAACTTAACCTGTTATTTTACTTAAAGTCAAATCGGATATTCGCAATCCGCTTCGCTACTTGCTCATAACCTCATAGC
>CAJUHN010000305.1 GCA_910585935.1 uncultured Lachnospiraceae bacterium
TCCGTTACGTCTGGAACGGAGCGAAAGCGCGGCTTCGCTGGAATACTTCCTTGCCGTAGCATCCCCTTCTCTTTCCTGTGTTTTGTGTTATAATATTTTATCGAATTTTAGTTTCTCTATCAGATTTTATCATACTTTATAAAAATTATAAGAAAAAATTCACTTATATAATTTTAATATTACATAATACACTCAATTAATTTGTAGTTGTATTGGCAATTTTACAAAGGATAACTTATGATTTTTATCTCTATCCTTATAAATAATATAAGGATTATCACAATAAGGTATGTAAAATTCAGTCCTATTATTATCTTTATAACAACCAGTTGCTGTCACCTGTTTTGTATCCCTCATATAAAAACAATAAGGAATATTTCGATTTTTCGCTTTTAATCTTTCCATATAAAAATGACAAAAGTCAATCGGTTTTTCACATCTAAATAAAAATCCTGCCCATTCTGATTTTAATAATTCGTTCAAATTTCCATTCTCTTTACAAAAGTATTCTTGTGAATCTCTTCTACACATCATCATATCGATAAAATAATAATATTTATTCTGTTTGATATATGTTGTTATATGTCCATTTCCATCTTCATTAGCATAACAAAAACTACCTATGCGCTCATATCGGTCACTGATAAAATAAGATAACCAATTTGTATCCGTGGCACAACATCCTCCATTAGAAAATACAGCTTTTTCTCGTGTTTTATGAGTTTGCCAATGTATATGTCTATCCAAAAGTCTACATTATCAAAAATACCTTTAAAATCAAAAACATGGAATAATTGAATTGCCTCATATAGATTGTGAATTTTCTTTTTTCTTATTTCAATAGGAAGTTTTAATATTTGTTCCATATCTTCATAAGTATACTTTGTTTTTCCAAGTGAATTAATGGGTATCCAGTAAACTCCTGTATATACTTCCGTTTCAAATGAAATATCATTAAAATAATTTCCTGTATTTTTATTCATTAATAACTCCCTAATATAAATAATTACTACATTGAATTTCAATTAAACGTCCAAACTAAATCCATAAAAACTGCGAATTTAGTATCCATGTTGTTTTTCGTGTAAATAATTCCCATTCCTAATACAAATTTTTCACTTTAAAATCTTTTTCAGCTTCTCGCCTCTGATCTTTTTTCGCAATATCCTGCCTCTTATCATATAATTTCTTTCCTCTTGCCAACCCTATCTCTATCTTCACTAAGCTCCCTTTAAAATAGACTTTTAATGGAACAATTGTATATCCCTTTAAACTGACTTGCCCCATAATTTTATTAATTTCATGTCGATGTACCAATAATTTTCTTACCCGCAGAGGGTCTTTATTAAAAATATTTCCTTTTTCATAAGGGCTGATATGCATTCCATATACATAAACTTCCCCATTTTCCACCCTTATAAAAGATTCTTTAATACTACACTTCCCCATCCGCAAAGATTTCACTTCTGTACCATGAAGTACTAATCCAGCTTCAAAAGTATCTTCGATAAAATAGTCAAAATATGCCTTTTTATTGTTCGCTACTAGCTTGATTGTTTCCTTCCCCATTTTCATCCTCCTCCATTTTCTTTTCTTCTGCCAATAAAAAAGTGATTGTTCTCTGTGTCTTATTCACGCTGTCCACATATACCATAAGTTTTTGTCCTAGCTTATATATCTTATGTTTTTCTTCTCCTACCATCTCATATTTTTCTTCATTATAATAATAATAGTCATCATAAAGCGCCCATATCGGAATCATACCCTCTATCGTATTGACTAATTCGATGAATAACCCATTTGCATTCATTCCAGAAATAACACCCTCAAAATGTTCTCCTATATGTTTTTCCATATATTCTACTTTTTTAATTTTTTCTGTTTCTCTCTCTGCCTCATCTGCCCTACGTTCTGTAGCGCTCGCTTTTAATGCCACTTCTGGAAGAATTTTACTATAATGTTCCACACGCCGCTCACTCAAACCGCTTTTTAAATTTTCTTTTATAATTCGATGTATCTGCAAATCTGGATACCGCCGAATCGGAGATGTAAAATGGCAATAATATTGGGCAGATAATCCAAAATGTCCCGTATTCGTAACAGTATACCGCGCTTGTTTCATGGAGCGAAGAGTGAGCCGACTAATAAGAGCCTCCTCTGGCGAATCCTCAATACGAGCTAGTAATTTTTGCAGTTCTTTTGGGTGGATTCCTTCCTTAGAATTTTTAATGCCATAGCCAAAGTTATTGATAAATATTTCTAAACGCTCAATTTTTTCTGGATCTGGGGTATCATGTGTTCTATAAAGAAAAGGAAGTTCCTGCCAATAATAATCTTCCGCTATTGTTTCATTTGTGATGAGCATAAAATCCTCAATGATATTGGTAGCAGTATTCCGTTCATATGGCTTAATCTCTAACGGTTTTCCATTCTCATCTAAAATAATCTTTGTTTCAGGAAAATCAAAATCTATTGAACCTCTCTTCTTTCTTTTTTCCCTCAAAACAGCCGCTAACTCCTTCATTAATTCAAACATCGGAACAAGCGTTTGATATTCTTTTATCTCCATTTCATCCTGATCTTCTAAAATCTTTTTTACACTGGTATAACTCATTCTCCTATCCACATTGATCACAGTTTCTGCGATCTGATGACCTATAACTGTCCCTTTTTCATCAATTTCCATAATACAACTGAGCGCTAATCGGTCTTCTCCTGCATTCAAAGAACAAATCCCATTCGATAATTTATGTGGAAGCATTGGAATCACACGATCCACTAAATACACACTCGTTCCTCTCTTTAAAGCCTCTTTATCCAATGGAGAATTTTCTCTTACATAATGTGTAACATCTGCTATATGCACTCCTAATTGATAACGATTACCCGATTTAGTAAGCGTAACCGCATCATCTAAATCCTTTGCATCTTCTCCATCAATAGTAACGGTCTGCCAAGAACGCAAATCTAATCTTCCTTTTATCTCTTCTTCTGTAATTTTATTTTCTATTCTCTCCACCTGATTCATCACTTTATCTGGAAATTCTACTGGTAAATCATAGCTTTTTATCACAGACATAATATCTATTCCGGGGTCATTGATATGTCCGATAATTTCTATCACTTTCCCTTCCGGACTCCTATCTTTATCCCCATAGCTTACAATCTTCACTACGACTTTATGTCCGCTCACTGCCCCTTTAGAATCTTCCTGTGGAATGAAAATATCACTTCCTAATTTCAAATTATCTGGAATGACAAATCCATAATTTTTATTTTTTTGATATACTCCTACCACCTCATCCACACCATGTTGCAGAATCTTTAAAATTTCTCCTTCTTTTCTTCTTCCTGTCTGTGCAGAAAAAATAAGTACTTCTACAATATCTTTATCCAATGCTCCTTTTGTATGATTCCCCCTAATAAAAATATCCTCTTCTAACCCATCTACTGTCACAAATCCATATTCTTTTGTTGTTCCATGAAACACCCCTGTAAAATGATTATTCTCTGGCTTTTTATACTTTCCCCGCTTAGATACCATCACCTGACCAGAAGCTACTAATTGCTGTAATACATAGTCTAAATCCGCTCTTTCCTCTTTAGAAACTTGTAATAAAATCGCCAGCTCTTTTGCTTTCATCGGAATATAATTTTTATCGTTTATGATATCTAAAATAATCTTTTTCCTCTTTTCTAACATCTCTTCTCTCATAAATACTCCTATCCGCCTGCTCTTTACCAGACTTTTCCTTTAAGTCTATTGTAATAAAAAAAACACTCTTGCACAAGAGTGTCTTTCTTCCTTTTACTTTAGTATATTCAATACCAAAGCTAATATGATAAACCCGATTGCTAAGAATTTGGTGATTTTTTCTAAAAAACCTTCCATAGAACGCCCTTTATTTTTTCCCCAATAGGTTTCTGCAGCTCCATTAATAGATCCTGTCAACCCTGCCTGTTTTCCTTCTTGAAGCAATACTATTATCGTCAATGCCAAACACACTAATGCAAATATTATAGTAATGATTGTCTTTAAAACTGCCATTTTCCATACACCTCCTGCCATACTATACTAAAATTTAACACTTTAGGTTTTATTCTATCATAGTTAACAGTGGTTTTCAACCAATTTTTTCATCATAGTAGAGAACATATGACCAAAGAGGGGCGCTCCGGCAAGCACCTATTCCAACGAAACCGCGCTCCCGCTCCGTTCCAGACGTAGCGGTACTAAATTCGCAACCCTTATCAGGGCTGCTCATTAAGTGCCAACGTCTTCCAAGGGGTTTCTTTTGGAATAGGTGCTTGTTTCCGCTAGGTTATCGGCTATTCTAGGAAAACTAAAAATTCATACTATCTATAAAAATTCTTAGTTTGGCTTGTTTACTTCTATGAAAATACAAATAACTAGGATTTCTAGCCACTTAATTTATAGTCATAACTGTTATCCTATTTCATAATCTTGCCTATGCTACAAACTAGCGAAGGAAAGAAATAATTCCAAAAGAAGCCCCTTGGAAGACGTCGGCACTTAATGAGC
>CAJUHN010000306.1 GCA_910585935.1 uncultured Lachnospiraceae bacterium
ACGTCTGGAACGGAGCGAAAGCGCGGCTTCGGTGGAATACTTCCTTGCCGTAGCGACCCCTTTTTACTTTTGCAATTACCTAAATATCATCTACATAGCTTGTCCCTTATCCTGTTTATACATAATAAAATAGCCAAAACAAATTATCTGGCAGAGTCTATGCTCTATTTTAGTAATCTGCTCTGGCTATTAATAGCTATCCTATATGACGCCCTGTTACACAGTCAACAAACACTTCCTTATACGTTTATCACCATCTTGTAAACTTCTTTTTCCCATAAAATTGGTTCTACAGTCATTTTATCATAATCCATTAGTAAAAAAGTATGGCATTTGCCACATTAAACAGAAGATTTTTTTACAGCAAAGACATTTGATTACTCCTTTGGGTTTTATTCCTTCCATTATAGCACCTTCTCAATTAAATAGCGATTCTTCGTCAATGCTATCTGATATGTTCATAAAACCATCTGACGTATTGTTCCTTTTAAGATTTAAATACCTATCAATCAAATTTCTTGCCACTTCAAATATTCCAAAATCTAATTTATGTAACTTGACAGATTTAAAAAGTACATCACATTTCTCTTTCAATGTATTACTTTTTTTTTAAAAGTTGAACATATTAAATCTAATCTATGTCTTTTGTATCATAACCTGAACTATAATCCTCTCTACCTGTATAATGATACAGTTTATATCCCTTTTCGCCAAATTAATTTTCAAGTGGCAAAAGATAAAGTTCGCCTATGTTGATTTCTACGAAAAAAATATCATCCATAAGCCCTACTGCCTTTGTTTCATTTGCATACCCATCTGAAGCATACTGATACTGCTTTGTTCTATCTATCCCATCTTTCTCAAAAGAATCTAAAGTCTATGCCTCCCTAGTCATCAGCATAGGCTAAAATCCAAGGAAGTAAAATAAAAAATACAATCGTAATACAATAAAAAGAGAAAAAAGTTTCAAAGCTGGTGTACCCAAGTATCTCTATTGCTCGATCCTTTAAATTTATTTTCGATAATGTTATTACCACCTAATCTTTTTGAAAACCAAACAACATCTATCTAAATATATGAAAAGAATTGTTCAGCTCTATACTTTTGCTAAATATTATGATACATAATTATGTAAATTTATTCAATTGTAAGTTTGTTCTGCTTTAAATATCCGATAAACGCATCAATAATTGCTTTTTTTCTTACTACAATATCCTCCTCGCAAAAATCATCTTTCTGTTTTGCCATCATAACAAGCTCTGCGTTTTGAGTTCCCGCTTTATACTTTCCCTTATTGTTTGTAAAACCATTATAATACTTTTTCTTATCAGAGAACCGATAGTCAGATGCACGAATATTAATGTTCTTCTCCAACAAAATTTTATTTCCTAATGACTCTAAGCTGTTTTTATCTGTAAGACTTCCTTCATTTTCCTGCCTATTACGTGAAAATACATGCTCGATTTCCAAAGCAACATCTAAAGGAATAAGCTGCTGTTTTTCATCATTATATACCCACCAGGCAAGCATTGACTTTGTTATAGGTCTGCCATTGGTAAAGACATAATTTTCTATAGCATTACGAACTGCATCTGCATCAAATCGGTATTCTTCAAAATCTACAACTCTGTCATTTACTATTTCAATCATCTCAGGATATGTTGGGCTTCTAAGTGCATTCACACCTGGACGCATAAATGCATACATCCAAATAAATGCCGTAATCTTGTTTAAGAACTCATAAAATGCCTGTTCTTCCAGCAAATTATTTTCATCCTTATACTGCATAAAATATACTGATACAAGATATGTCCACATTCCATTTGGCGCATAATTCAAAACTGCCAGCCTACGAAGTATTTTATCAGAGAAAATCATATCATCCTGACTTAACACACTTTTCCAAAACTGTACCAATGTTTCCAGATTGTCCAATGTTTCTTCCCTTTTTAAGATGGCATACTTGTCCTTCTCATAAAATTTACGCAACGCTTCTGTTGTAGTAATCTTTATTCCCAACTTCGCTCTCTCATAATACATATACCGCGTAAATAGTTCATCCATTGGAGAACCTGAAGGCGCGTCAAAAATATCTCCACATATCACTTCCAATTCCTTCCAGCGTTTAATAAATTCTTCTTTTCTTCCTTGGTCGGAATAAAATTTATAAAACTGCGCTTTGAAAATATCTGTATCTGAAAGAGGCTTTCCTCTATCATTCAAAGTTGAGAAGATGCGTAATGCTGTATCCTGCGACTCCGCTTCTATCGGCAATAAAATACAATTATTTAATATCCTTGTAGGCAAATATGCAAAATACGATGGATACTCTAACAGGAACTCATTAATCTTTCCCTGAAAGAAACGATATGTTTTTGCATAACGGCTCTTCTGTGCAGAATCAATATTTCCAGTCTTTAAGATAGATAAAAATTCTTCCTTATCATCATCTGTTGATACTTCCGAATCTATTTTTAATTTGTTCTTATCCGGATTACCAAATTCATCCGTTTTCCATATACATTTCGCAATATCTTCGCTTGTACTGATTGCATTCGTATCTTTCATATTTCCAAATTTAGAAAAGAATGCTCGCAGCAATAGCATAAGTGTAGTCAAACGCTGCTGCCCATCAATTATCTCCAACTTATTGTAATCGTTTTTAAATGTAACAATGGGACCCAGAAAATATTCGTCTTCATCACTTTTAAAACGACTGTAATCATTTTCAGGAAAGGCAAACGCAAAAATATCATCCCATAATGTTTGACATTCTGACTCTCCCCATGCATATGGTCTCTGGTAATCTGGTATTAGAAAATCTGATCTTTTATTTGCAAACAACTCTTTTATTGTCTGCTGGTCTATATTGAGTTTTGACATATCTATTTTCTCCTTTACATTTATATCTTATCTTTATATATGTTTATCCAATACTGTGTAACACTCAGCAAAAGCAAATACTGATACTGAATATTTATCTCTTTAACACCAACTTTTATCATAACCATATCATGACCAAAATGGTTATAATGTGGTTAGGATACTCAGGTACTATTTGAAATCTTCCTGTCGTCTGATTTAAAGCTGTAAATTCTCTTAACTGTACAAACACAAATTTTTTTGCTTTCTCAATAATCTTCAACAACGGATACTCCAAATTTACGTCCTTTATAATGTTTATCTTCGTTCCTACTTGCTCTACTGTTCCATCATAACGCAAAAAACGTATCCTGCAATTTGGATAAAACTGGAATATTTCTTCTGCAAATAGAAGAACAGCCGCATTCGTCAGATATTCCCCTTTTCCATTCTTTTTTATAAATCCACGAGCTTTTAGTACCCTTCTTGTATCAACTTCTTCAGCACCTATTTTTTTCTTATAAGCTGCTAATAATTCCTCACTTAAATCTGAAATCTCCGCATCCATATTACATTCATCTTCATAATGTCTGGTACTCTTGCTGTATTCCAGATTTTTTAAATCCTCGCCTTTTATCTCTTTTGTTTTGTCACCAATACGCAAAAAAGTTACATCACTGTTTGTTCGTATTACTTGATCAACGCTGGTAAATATATGAAGCAACAATATCCTGTCTTTTTTTCCAGCAACATTGATTCCATCAAGAAATTCCTCTTTATAACTTGGCATTGGTTTATAGCAGTCTTTTGGTGCAGAAATAAAATTGTTGATTTTTTCTGCATCAAACATATTGATTCCCTCAACCTTTTTCGTTTTATCGCTGATGCCAATAACGATAGCTCCTCCTATACGATAAACAATTCTATTTACATCATCAATCCGACGACTCCAATAAGCTGCCAAATCTCCTCTCAATTGTTCTGGCTTTCCAATTCCTTCATATCCATTCCGATTAATATCTTTTAATAATTGAAGAATTCGTTTTCATGTTTTTTTATCCTGTTTTGTCCAATATTCAAAATCTTCCCATGCTTCTTCTGTCCATGCCTTAATCATCAAAATTTACTTTATGAACTGTACCTCCTGTTGCTTCCATTTGCGCCACTGATCTTCTGAGCCTAGACATATTTTCTTCAGAATAAAAAGGATCTACGGATACCTCAAACGGAATACGCTTTTCTCTTCCCAGTTTTTTAAGGTAAATATTAATTGCTGACGATAAAGATAATTCTATATCTGCACAAGCCTCTTCTGCTTTTTTCTTTACTTCGTCGTCTATACGTAAACTAATTTGTGCCATTATATCACCTCTTTCTTTAAATCATTTATAGTATATCTTATTCAATCCCATTTATAAAGTATTTTACTATAAAAATGCTTGTATTAAAATAGAACTTATAGTTCTTCTATTTTTTTATAATATATTTTTTATCTATACTAAATCATAATCTAAAAAAATAAATCTAAGTTTGAGAAAAAATTATCATTAAATAATTCCTCCCTATTTTCCCTTTATGGTTTCAAACAGATGCGTGTCACGCATCTGTTATTTACACTGAAAGCAAACTTACCATCGGAAACTTTCTGGCACTCCACGTCTGTCCAAATATTC
>CAJUHN010000307.1:0-1715 GCA_910585935.1 uncultured Lachnospiraceae bacterium
GTCTGGAACGGAGCGAGAGCGCGGCTTCGCTGGAATACTTCCTTGCCGGAGCGACCCTTTGATACCCAAATAAACTGAACTGTAACTATCTTTTTAAAAAACTATTTTAAAGTATTGCTTTTCCTTGTTTTCTTATGATACAATAAATTTTATAAAATTAAAAAAAAAGGATGAAATATTATGACTACCAATGAAAAAGCTCTTTTATTACATGAACAATGGGGTGGTAAGATTGAAACCATATCCAAATGTTCGATAAAATCGAAAGAAGATCTCGCATTAGCTTATACCCCCGGGGTAGCAGAGCCATGTAAGGTTATCGCAAAAGAAAAAGAAGCTTCTTATCGATATACGATAAAATCCAACACAGTTGCTGTTGTTTCAGATGGAAGCGCTGTTTTAGGTTTAGGAAATATCGGACCATATGCCGCTATGCCTGTTATGGAAGGAAAAGCTGCACTTTTTAAAGAATTTGGAGGAGTAAATGCTTTTCCTATCTGTCTTGATACACAAGATACAGAAGAAATTATTAATACTATTGTACACATCGCACCCGCTTTTGGAGGTATTAATTTAGAGGATATTTCTGCTCCTCGCTGTTTTGAAATTGAAGAGCGTTTGAAAAATCTATTAGATATTCCTGTTTTTCATGATGATCAGCATGGTACAGCTATTGTAGTATTAGCAGGTATTATCAATGCTTTAAAAGTCACAAAAAGAAAAAAAGAAAGCTGCAAAATCGTGATAAATGGCGCTGGTTCAGCTGGTATCGCTATCACAAAACTCTTATTGAATTATGGTTTTCCTTCTATTATAATGTGTGACAAATCTGGAATTCTCTCCTCTTCCTCGAAAGATTTAAATTGGATGCAAAAAGAAATGATGACTGTTACAAATTTAGAAAATCAGACGGGAACTCTAGCTGATGCACTAAAAGGAGCTGATATTTTTGTAGGTGTTTCTGCTCCTAATATTGTGACAGAAGAAATGGTTCGTTCTATGAATGAGGATGCGATTCTTTTTGCTATGGCGAATCCTGTTCCAGAAATTATGCCAGATATTGCCAAAAAAGCGGGAGCTAGAATAGTAGGAACAGGGCGTTCTGATTTTCCAAATCAAATCAATAATGTAGTAGCTTTCCCAGGCATCTTTAAAGGTGCTTTAGAAGGACGAGCTACACAGATCACAGAAGAGATGAAACTCGCCGCTGCAGAGGCTATCGCAAATTTAGTTTCGGAAGAAGAATTAAAGGAAGATAATATCATGCCTCAGCCATTTGATCCTAAAGTTGTGAAAGCTGTGAGTCAAGCTGTAAAAAAATATATTAACTAAAAATGAATACAAAAACTTTTCATTCCCCCTATTATGCTCTCAGCGACTATTTAAAAGAATCCTTCGGCGAAAAGTTATATAAACTCTCTTTAAATGCTGGTTTATCCTGTCCGAATCGAGATGGCACATTGGACACAAGAGGCTGTATTTTTTGTAGTGAGGGAGGTTCAGGAGAATTTGCCTCCTCTCCCTTTCTTTCTATTACAAAACAGATAGAACAAGCCAAGCTTCTTATCGAAAAAAAATATCCCAAAGGACATTATATAGCCTATTTTCAAGCATATACCAATACTTATGCTCCTGTTTCCTATCTTGAAAAAATATTTACAGAAGCCATTTCACATCCTGATATTAAAGTTATTTCTATCGCCACTCGCCCGGAC
>CAJUHN010000307.1:1725-4528 GCA_910585935.1 uncultured Lachnospiraceae bacterium
CTGCCTTTCTTCAGAAATCTTAGATCTTTTAGAAAAATTAAATACGCAAAAGCCCATTTGGATAGAATTAGGTTTACAAACTATTCATTCAAAGACTGCCGCTTTTATCCGAAGAGGCTATGAGCTACCTGTATTTGAAGCCGCTGTTATGCATCTTCGTGCGATTCAAATACCTATTATTGTACATGTTATTTTAGGTCTTCCAAAAGAAACTTTAGATGATATGCTGCAGACAATAGATTATTTATCGAATTTAAACATTCAAGGGATAAAATTGCAGCTCCTTCATATACTAAAAAATACAGATTTAGCCAATTATTATAAAGAAAATTTCTTTTCTGTTTTTACATTAGAGGAATATATTGATGTTGTTATTTCTTGTTTAGAACATTTATCACCAGAAATTGTCATACACAGACTGACAGGAGATGGTTCTAAAGATCTTTTAATCGCTCCCACATGGAGTCTGCAAAAGCGTCATGTACTAAATAGACTGCATCAAGAAATGAAAGTAAGAAAAACCTATCAAGGAAGGATGATACCATGTCTTCAGAACCATTAACTCTTTATAAATTAATTGTTCTATATATGTTAAATAAAGTAAACTTTCCTCTCACAAACGCCCAAATTTCAGAATTTATTTTGGATAAGGAATATACCAATTATTTCACGCTCCAACAAGTAATTGGCGAATTAGCAGAAGGTGATCTCATCTCTTTAAAAACAGTAGGAAATACTTCTTACTATCATATCACCCCACAAGGAGAGGAAACATTAGGTTTTTTTCAAAATCGTATTTCTAACCTCATAAAAGAAGATATTAATACTTATTTATTAGAAAATAAATATGAACTCAAAAATGAAGCTGGAATCTTATCTGATTATTATAAATCAACTACTGGTTGTTATATCGTACATTGTCAGATGAAAGATGGAAAAAATACTCCGATTGATTTAAATCTCTCTGTTCCAACAGAGAAATTAGCACAACATATGAGCAATAACTGGAAAAATGTCAGCGATGATATCTATGCCTATATCATTCAAAAACTTCAGTAATTTGTTAAACAAAAACTTAAGGCTTGTCTTTCTATCACTTCAAAAATCTGTGATAAAACAGCTTATTATAAAAAGATGCCAAAAAGATCTCTCCTATCCATTTCTTTTTTGGCATCTTTTTCTTTTCTTATTTCTTTTTTATTTCAAATCACCGTTTTTCTCCTCTTATCATATGATAACTATATAGCTATAAAAATTTATCTGCGAGGTGTTTTTATGCCAAAATCTATTACCGCTGCATTAATAGGTGGAGATAAAAGACAGCTTTATTTAGGAGAAAATCTTTATCAAGAGAACTGGGAAGTTCTCCCCTATGGACTTGATATTCCCTCTTCCTCCTGCCTTTTTTATAGCAGAAAAATTTCATGGAAACAAATAGTAAAAGAATCTCAAGTTATTATCGCTCCTATTCCATTTACTCGTGATAATCAAAATATTTTTATGGAAACTTCCAATGAAGCGATTAATATATATGAATTTTTAGATTCGATCTCTTCTCATCAAATTTTATTTGGTGGGAATTTTCCGGATATATTTCTTTCTCTCGCAAAAGAAAAGAATAAGAGAATCTTTGACTTTATGAAATGTGAAGAATTTTCCTCATTTAATGCTATTGCGACAGCAGAAGGAAGCATCATGGAAGCGATTCGTCTGAGTCCTTGGAATTTAGAGGATTCTGAGGTATTAATCATCGGCTATGGCTGCTGTGGAACAGTCATAGCTAAAAAGTGTCAGATGTTAGATGCTCATGTGACTATCGCTATCAGAAGAAAAGAACTCATTCCTCTATTAGAAGCAAAGGGATATCATTGTATTTTAATGGATACTCTTTCTGAAAAAATAGGGAATTTTCGTTTTTTATTTAATACCGCTCCTAGCTTAATATTAGATGCTCTATTATTAGGGAAAGTACAAAAGGACTCTGTTATTATAGATATCGCTTCTAATCCCGGCGGAATAGATAAAGAAGCTGCTATGCGATGCCATTTGGCAACCAGTCATTTTTTAGGCATACCCGGAAAAATCGCTCCGAAGTCTTCTGCTCATAAATTAACAGAGATAGTGAAAAAAAAAGAAAAGGAAAGTTGGGATAGAAATGAAATTACAAGATAAAAAAATAGGAATCGCTCTTACGGGTTCTTTTTGTACCTATAGTAAAATTTGGGATGAAATCGTCAAACTGACAGAACAAGGAGCTGATGTTCAAACTATCTTTTCTAACCACGCACAGAGTATTGATTCTAGATTCGGAAAGGCACAAGATTTTTTAAAAAAAGCCGAAGAACTCACTGGAAAAAAGCCCATCACTACAATCGCTGAGGCAGAACCTATTGGTCCTAAAAAACTCTGTGATCTCATCGCCAT
This sequence comes from uncultured Lachnospiraceae bacterium, assembly GCA_910585935.1. Taxonomy (GTDB): domain Bacteria; phylum Bacillota; class Clostridia; order Lachnospirales; family Lachnospiraceae; genus MGBC136627. Next base: position 4,150 of record CAJUHN010000307.1, read on the forward strand.
TTTCCCCTGTACAGGAAATACTATGGCAAAACTCACAAATGGGATTACAGATACACCTGTTTTAATGGCAGTGAAATCTCATTTAAGAAATAACCGCCCTGTTGTGATTTCACTGGCAAGTAATGATGCTTTGAGCATGAATTTAAAAAATATTGGTTTGTTGATGAATAGCAAAAATATTTATTTTGTTCCATTTGGTCAAGATGACTGGGAAAAGAAACCAAATTCCATGATCGCTCATACAGAACAGTTATTAGAAACGATAGAAAAAGCTCTCGAAGGGAAACAAATAGAACCTGTTATATGGTAAGAGAACATTTTGACAAAGGTTCGCATCGGCTAAGGAACATTCCAACGAAACCGCGCTCTCGCTCCGTTC
>CAJUHN010000308.1 GCA_910585935.1 uncultured Lachnospiraceae bacterium
GAGCGAAAGCGCGGCTTCGCTGGAATACTTCCTTGCCGGAGCGACCCTTTCGCCTCCCAGTAAAACCTACAAAGTTATTTCTAAGTAATTACGAAACTCTGAAGACCATATAAATCACATGCTCCATCTTCCATTATCTCTAAACTATAATAAAAATCCTCTTTCATCATCAGTAACTCTTTATAATAATAGGCAAATATTTCTTTTTCAGAAATTTAAACCCATTCATATGGTGTTACCTGATACACATAATAATCAAGCCAATTCGTATATAATGTATTCGCATGTGCCCTCCAAGTTAAAATGGGTCTTTTCTCAGAATCATCCTGTGGATAATAATTCTTTGGCATCTGTATGGTTAATCCTTTTTTTAAATCCCTTTTATACTCACTATCTAAAGTCATTCTATCATACTCTGGATGTCCCATCACAAAAAATTGTTTTCCTCCCTGAGCCATAATTAAAAATGGTCCTGCTTCTTCTGATTCTACTAATAAAGTTAAACTATCATTTTTTATGATATCTTCTTTTTGAATCCCCGTATATCTAGAATGAGGAGCAAAAAAAATATCATCAAGCCCTCGAACCATTGGTATTGTCCTATCTATCACCTGATGAGAATAGATTCCAGATAACTTTTCTTTTAATGGATATTTTTGGATACCATAATGATAATATAATCCAGCCTGTGCTCCCCAACAGATATGCAATGTAGAAGTTACATACTTTTTTGACCATTCCATAATGATACATAATTCTTCCCAATAATTTACTTCATGATAATCCATTTGTTCTAAAGGTGCTCCTGTAATGATAAGTCCATCAAACTTTCTATCCTTTACTTCTCGAAATGTCGTATAAAATTTATTTAAATGACTTGCAGAGGTATTTTTAGATACATGAGATTCTATCGCCAAAAATGTGATATCCACTTGTAAAGGAGTATTGGATAATGCTCGCAATAATTGCGTTTCTGTTTCTTCTTTTAAAGGCATCAGATTTAAAATAGCGATTTCTAAAGGGCGTATATCTTGTGATATAGCCCTTGTTTCATCTATTAAAAAAATATTTTCTGATTCTAAAATCGTTCTTGCAGGTAAATCGCTTTGTGCTTTAATTGGCATATTTTCACCACCACTTCTTATTGTATTTTATTTTTTTGTCATTTTATCATGAACAAAACTTGTATGCAATCTTTTCTTTTTTCTATTCAGATTTTTTATCCTCTTCTACCATTTTCAGAAGTGTTTCTTCATCAATAATTTTTATTTTCAATTCCTGAGCTTTTTTGAGTTTACTTCCCGCATCTTCTCCTGCTAATACATAACTTGTCTTTTTAGAAACACTTTCTGAAACTTTCCCTCCATGCGCTTCAATAAGTTTTTGCGCTTCACTTCTAGGCATATGAGGTAATGTTCCTGTGATAACAAAAATAGAGCCAGAAAGTTTTCCTCCTTCCTCCTTTATCACATTCCCCTTCATATTGACTCCCATTTTTTCTAATTCCTCTAAAACCTTTTGGTTTTCCTCGTTTTTAAAGAAATCATAAATCCCTTGTGCTGTAATCTCTCCAATATCAGGAACTTCCAATAATTCTTCATAAGATGCTGCTTTCATTTTATCTATGCTTCCAAAATATTTAATTAAATCCTTTGCCGCTGCCTTCCCAATATTTCGTATTCCAAGCCCTACTAATAATCTCTGTGGCTCATTCTTTTTAGAAGACTCGATCGCATCTAGAAGTTTTGTCGTATTCTTTTCCTTTCCTATCAGCCCTTTTTCAATTAGTTCTTCCTTATGTTCTTTCAAGCGATAGATATCTATAATATTTTTTAAATATCCTTCTTGTATCAAACTTTCCACATACACTTCTCCAAACCCCTTTATGTCCATAGCATCTCTTCCTACAAAATTAATAATATGTTTGCTTAACTGTGCTGGACAATTTGTTCCCGTACAGCGTAAATCAGCCGTATTTTCTTCTCGTATCGCAGGCGCTCCACAGATAGGACAAATTTCTGGCAAATGAAAAGGGGTTGCATCTTCTGGTCTTTTTTCTTTTATCACTGCTTTTACTTTTGGAATAATTTCTCCTGATTTATAGACTATAATAGTATCCCCTATTCTAATATCCAATTCATCAATAAAATCTTGATTATGAAGTGTAGCTCTCTCCACTTTCGTTCCGCATAGACGAACCGGTTCAAAAATAGCTGTAGGTGTGATTCTTCCTGTCCTTCCTACTGACAGCTCAATCTCTAAAAGTCTTGTTTCTTTTTCTTCTGGAGGATATTTATAAGCAACCGCCCATTTCGGAACTTTGGAAGTCGCTCCAATTTTTTCTCTATCTTTTAAATGATTGACCTTTATCACAGCCCCATCGATATCATATGAAAGTGTACCTCTCATCTCTCCTATCTTTTCAATCGAATCCCATACCTCTTCTTTTGTATGACAGACAAAATATTTTTCTATCACACAAATTCCCTGTTCTTTCATCCATGTAAAGGATTCTGTATGGGTGGTAAAAGAAATTCCTTTACTGTCTTGTACATTAAAAATAAATAAAGATAACCCCCTGTCCTTCACAATAGAAGAATCTAATTGGCGTAATGTACCTGCTGCACAATTTCTTGGATTTGCAAATACTTTCTTCCCTAATAATTCCTGTCTTTCATTCACTTTTAAAAAAGAAGCCTCTGACATATAAACTTCCCCTCTGACTTCCAAATATGGGACAGCCGTCTTTAACTTTTTTTTCACGTCTTTAATCATACACACATTTTCTGTCACATCTTCTCCATAAGTGATCCCATCTCCCCTTGTGATCCCCTTTACTAACTCTCCATTTTCATAACGCAAAGCTACAGATAATCCATCAATTTTTAATTCTACTGTAAACTCTGATTCTTCTAGTTCTGCCTGCATTTTCTCCACAAATTCAAAAACCTCTTCTTTAGAAAAAACATCCTGTAATGATAACATAGGCACATTGTGTTTTACTAACACTCCTGCCTCTCTTTTCGCCTTTCCTCCTACCTTTTGTGTAGGGGAATCCGTTGTGATAAATTCTGGATTCTCTTTTTCTAACTTCTTTAACTCTCTTGTCAATAAATCATACTCATAATCCGTGATCTCTGGATTATCCTCATTATAATAGCGATTATTGTGATAAGAAATTTGTTCTCTCAATTCCTCTATTCTCTTTTTTATTTCCTCTTTTTCCATAATCTTTCCCTCTCAATTCTAAATATCATAAAACTATCTTAACAATCTCAATCATCAATCTTTTATCAATCGTAAAAGTTCCTTTCTCTCTTCTTCTGTCACATCTCGATATTCCCCTTCTTTTAAATTCCCTAATAAAATATTCATAATTCGCACTCTTTTAAGTTTCACCACTCGATAACCGTAATATTCACACATTCTCCTAATCTGCCGATTAAGTCCTTGTGTCAAAATAATGGAAAAACTCTTTTTTCCCGTCTGTTTTACTTCGCACTTTCTTGTGATTGTATTCAAAATAGGAACTCCATTTCTCATCTGTTCTAAAAAATCTGGAATAATTTCTCTATCCACTGTAACAGAATATTCCTTCTCATGATAGTTACTTCCACGCAATATTTTATCTGCAATTTCCCCTTGATTAGTCATCAAAATCAGCCCTTGCGAACTTTTATCCAATCTCCCTATCGGGTAAATTCTTTTGGGATATCGTACTAATTGTACAATAGTTTTTTCCTTAAATTTTGTAGTTGTAGTACAAACCACTCCCACTGGCTTATTCACAGCTAGCAAAATAAATTCTTCTTCTTTTTGCACTTTCTTTCCATTTACTAAAATATTCTGTCCTGCTAACACTTTCATTCCTACAAAAGCAAGTTCTCCATCTACGAAAACTTGTCCTCTTTCAATTAACTTATCCGCCTCTCTACGTGAACATATCCCTGCATCACTTAAATATTTATTTAAACGAATCTCTTTTTTTTCCTCCATAAAAACTTCTTTTTCTTTCCTTTCTGCTTTCTATAAACTATTTACCTTTTCTCTCTCCCCTTATTCTTAACAAATATATTTCATTATACAAACATTTCCTCTATTCTCACCACCCCATATTTATAATCCAGCCTCTCTACTCATGAAAGAGAATACTATAAGTCTTTATATACACAAAATACAAAAATATATTTTAACATATGTATGATAATGTAACAGATTGTACCGCCCTAAATATAAATTTTCATTCCTTAAGTAAATAGATAAAAAGCTGCTATAAAACCAATTTTTACAACAGCTTTCTTTCGTTATATTATCTCATTTCTGTTCATCTAATCTTTCAATTTTATTTTTTATTATACAATATATCCATGAATATTTCTATACAAAATACAAAACACTTTAAAAAAAGTTACTGTTTAACTTATTTAAAAGTCAAAGGGGGCGCTCCGGAAAGGAAGTATTCCAGCGAAGCCGCGCTTTCGCTCCGTTCCAGACGTAACGG
>CAJUHN010000309.1 GCA_910585935.1 uncultured Lachnospiraceae bacterium
ATTCCTCTCCCACTTATAGAAGTGGGAGTATTCTTACTGGTTTTTAGATAAATTTTATTAATATTCTTTAGTGTTATCTTCATCATTTCCTCCTCTATTCTGTCAGATATGAAATTTTTTATGCAACTCTGTCATCACGATATGATAGCGAAATAATAACAGCCCGATCAAAAATAGAAAACAAAATCCGGAACACAAGATAGATGGATATTCCACTTTTACTATTCCAATCCACAAAAATACTATCGGCAATAATCCCAATCCTCCAGCAATCATAAAATAAATCATATATTCCTGTGGTTTTAATTTCTGTATGATAGAAATTACTATCATAAATAAAACTGTCACAATGCAAATACAAGGCAGCACATAGTGAAAAGACCATTTATGCCAACCGGTAAAAGCGTCCCAGCCAAAGCTAATAAACGCGATGATAATCTCCTGCCAAATCGCATTTTTCAATAGATTTCTGCGTTTTAATAATCCTACTGCTGTACAAACCCAAATACAGATCACACCTGCTATCGCATAGAAACACCATTGCAAAGATGGCGTAAAAATATAATTGATCATAGCCGATACTACCCCTACTGCGATACAGATAAAAGTAAAACACTGAAAAAATAAAACTCCCGGATAATTTTTCTCTTTTATCTCTGGAAAAATTTCTTCTGTCCCCTCTTTTTCTCCTTGAATAACTCCTTGACAGAGAGGACATTTTTCATGACTTGTTCTAATTTCCACTTTACACTTTTCACAATATTTCATCATTTCCCTCTACTCATATAACTTTGTACTAATTTCTACTTCTATTCCCAGCCCCGTCAGATGACGGAAAAAATTTCTTTCTATATTGGTACTTTTCAAACAAGAAGAAAAGCTGAGCACCAAATTATCATGATAAGAACACATGCAAAGCTCTATCTTAGGAGTGCTGATAAATACATCAAATAGCCGAATATAAGGAGCAAACTCTTCTGGTAAATTCACAGCCCCCATATTAGAAAAAACTGCGGTTTCCCGTCTTTCTGATATCCTGTTCGCAGCCGCCATAAATATATTTTTTATTCCTAAAGGAGTCACCCTCAAAAAAGGATTCTCTTCTAAGCTGATCAGATCATTCATTCTCATAGACAGCCCTTCCTTTGTCAATTCCTTTTTAAAAAATTCTTTTACTTCTTTTAATACATCTTCAAAGCTGTCTTCTCCGTGAAATCGATAGCCTACATCAATCCAACCAAAAAAATTTCGACAGGATTCAGATGGAAAATATTTTCTCAAATTAACAGGTATCATCAAAACCACTGGCTTTCTTTCCTGCCTTTTACTCATCTCTTTATGAATCGCACATAGAAAAACGGCTGTTAAATATACTGTCATGGTCACATTCTGTTCTCTCGCCTTTTCAAGTAAACTTTTCACGGAAAGTACCCCTTCTATAATCTGAAACTTCTCCTCTCCATTTTTTACTCCTGTCAACTGATAGGCATGAATTTTTTCTAATCTTTTCTTTCCTTTAATCATTTGATAATACTTTTGAAACCCATCATCTTCTTTCTCTTCCTCTGTAGCATCATAATAGGAAACCAGCCTTTTATCCTTCAGCACATTAGGATAACATAACGTCAAATAGTGAGAAACCAGACATTTTAAAAATAGCATCGCACCTGTTCCATCTGTCAGAGCATGAAATACTTCAAAATTAATTCTCTTTTTAAAATAACTCACTTCAAACAATAAGGTTCTTTTATCCCTAATATAAATACTACTGCAAGGAAGCCTATTCTCCTCTACCACAATAGGTCTTATATCACTGTTCTCTAAATAAAACCAAAAAATTCCCCTCCGCAGTACAGACTGAAATAAAGGCATTTCTTTTATCGCCCTATCCAAAGCCTCCTGTAAAACTTCTCCCTTTACAGTTTCTTTTAATTCACAAGAAAATCGAAATACTCTGCTATCTCTTTTTCCACTGGTAGCTGGAAAAATCTTAGCAGCATTTTCTAACCTTCTCCATTTTGCCATAGACTATACCCTCACTTACTCCGCTAAAAATTGGTTTATCAATTCATAACTTTTTTTCACCGGACTATATTGTATGCCTAAAGCAAAAAAACCATGTAATGCATCTGGAATCCGATGTATTTTTACCTTATTCCCCGCTTCTTTGAGCTTCCTTCCATAATCTTCCCCTTCATCTCTCAATGGATCATATTCCGCTGTAATAATCAATGTATCTGGCTGATTTTTCAAATCTTTTGCTATCACTGGTGCAAAATATGGATTATTTCTATCTTCCTCTGAACTCTGATACATTGTTATATATTGATTTAATCTTTTCGCTGTCAATAAATATCCTTTTCCATTTTCTTTCATAGAGGGATAAACAGAAGTTTCTGTATAATCATTATTTGTACAAGGATAGATTAAAATCTGTTTCTTAGGAAAAAATTCTCCTCTGTCTCTCGCCATAAGACAAACCGCTGCTGCTAAATTCCCACCTGCACTATCTCCTATCACTGTAATTCTTTCTGGATCTACATTTAAAATAAATCTCTGTGTATAAATAGCTTTTGCAACTGCATAACAATCCAATAACCCTATCGGGAAGTGATGTTCTGGAGCTAACCGATAATCTACAGCAACAACAGCATGTCCTGTATATTTTGCCATATTCGCACAAACTCTATTATAAGTTTCCACACTTTCTGTCACCCAGCCTCCGCCATGAATAAAAAACAAAACCGGACAGTCTTTTATCTGCTCCTCTGGAAAATAAATTCTAGTGGGAATTTCATAATTATCATTATAAATTTTATAATCCACTGTTTTGTAAAATGCCTTAAAAGGGTCAATCGTCTTGAGTTCTACTAAGTTTCTAGATTTCTTTATATCAATATCCTGATAGGATAAAGCTTTTAAGGCGAGCTGCATTGCTTTATTAATAGCCATTTCTTATCCTTTCTATTCTACTTTATTTTTTTTTAAGTATAACATCTTTGATTTCACAACACAAGATAAAAGCTTAGAATTAGAAAGCTAAATTTCCGCTTAAAACAAGCAGCTTTATAAGGTATGATGGTATTTATTTTATTATCGTTACTATTCAGCGTTTTACTATGAATCATAATATTGAGGTAAGATTAGTTCAAAAGGTAGGAATTTTGAGAATATTAAAATATTATTAATATTGATAAAAGTATAATTGTTGGGGGATACAAAGTAACCAAAGGTTCGCAAAGAGAAGGAACGATTCCAACGAAGCCGCGCTCTCGCTCCGTTCCAGACGTAGCGGTACTAAATTCGCAAATCCCGCTTCTTGCGGGTTTGCTCATTAAGTACCAACGTCTTCCAAGGGGCTTCTTTTGGAATTCGTTCCTTCTCTCTGCTAGTTTTTTCTCTTTTCTAGTTTATAAGAAATGAGTTACACGACGTGGTAATGAATATTTATATCTAAAATTGATTTTTGTAATTATACGGAAAAATAAAAACTTGTTTTATAACGAACAACTCATTATTTATCAAACAAATATCATTACACTTATAGACTCGCCCATGACACAAACTAGCACAGCAACGAAGCAATTCCAAAAGAAACCCCTTGGAAGACGTTGGTACTTAATGAGCGGTGCGGTTACGCGCCGAGAATTTAGTACCGCTACGTCTGGAACGGAGCGAGAGCGCGGTTTCGTTGGAATGCTTCGTTCCTATGCGAACCATTCATCAATCTTTTCAAACAGCAATAAAGCTTTAAATGATAATAAAATGTATTTTATGTAAAATTTTTATAGACTTTTTATCAGATAAGCTTTAAAATAAAATAGAACTATGTATGTGCAAAAATTCCTACTTTTTTGCATAATTAACTTTCAGAAATTTTCAATTCCCAATTTTTTAAGTTTTAACGATTGTAAATATTATTAACAATAGTAGTTGTTTTCATTATATTTTTATTAAATTATAAATGATGCATAAAATAGCAAAAAAATAACAGCATTACAGCACAAAAAATCTCCAACCAATCCTGATTGGAGATACAAAAGTTTCTATTTTGTCATCTATCTTACTCTGAAAAAATTCTCTTATTTTTTCTACAGCTTTTTTTAATCGGGGCGACAGGATTTGAACCTGCGACCTCTCGGTCCCTAACCGAACGCTCTACCAAACTGAGCCACGCTCCGATATTTTATTGTTTTATAAAAATATCACAATAAAAAGCTCCCCGAGTAGGGCTCGAACCTACAACCCCACGGTTAACAGCCGTGTGCTCTACCATTGAGCTATCGAGGATTATTTTTTATAATTATATATATTTTTTCTCCTATTGTCAAGTTTTTTTTCTCTCTTTTAACACTTTTATCATAACAGTTTAGCCCTTTTATTTGTTATTGTGAAATTCGCTTTTCACAGATTAGAACAGTCAACAGACTAACGAAGGCAAGGAAGTATTCCATAAGAAGCCCCTTGGAAGACGTCGGCACTTAATG
>CAJUHN010000310.1 GCA_910585935.1 uncultured Lachnospiraceae bacterium
GTACCGTTACGTCTGGAACGGAGCGAAAGCGCGGCTTCGTTGGAATAGGTTCTTGCCAGAGCGTCCCCCCTTTGATATTAAAGTAAGCGAAATTAACTTTGAAAGAAATAAAAAAGAGCTTGACAGATTAAAAAGATGTGTTTAGAATAATTAAACATAGAAAGAAAAAAGCGATGAAGGTGTCAGTAGATACTCTTTTTTCCAGCAGAGAGGAGCGGTCATTGGGCTGAAAGCCGTTTCGGGTTCAGAAAGAATGTTGAATTTCCCACTGGAGCTGTGTTTTTGAACGAATGACATAAGGTCAATCTTCACAATCGTATCATTTAGTATATTTTGTGAAATTATCGAGCGTGAATGGAAACAAGTAGAGAACACCGTTTCTGTACGTTACACAGATTTAAGTGTCTATCAGAAAAATCTAGAGATGAAGATAGAAATTTGGGTGGTACCGCGGAGAACTCCGTCCCTTTTTGGGATGGAGTTTTTTTGTATTTTATTTTTCAGAAAGAAAGGAGAATATTATGGAAAGTAATAGATTGAAACAAATCAAAGAGGAAGCATTAAAACAGATTGAAGCTTCTAATGCATTAGACAAATTAAATGAGATTCGTATTAATTATTTAGGAAAAAAAGGAGAACTCACCTCTTTATTAAAAGGTATGAAAGATATCAAAGCTGAGGAGCGCCCGAAGTTTGGACAGATGGTGAATGAAGCAAGACAGGCGATAGAGGATATGCTAGAAGAGAGCAAAAAGAAATTGATGCAGGTCGCTAGAGAAGAGCAGCTCAAATTAGAAGTGATTGATGTCACTCTGCCAGCAAAGAAAAATAATGTCGGACATCGTCATCCAAATATGATCACATTAGAAGAAGTGGAGAGAATTTTTATAGGGATGGGCTATGAAGTGGTAGAAGGACCAGAAGTAGAATATGCGTATTATAATTTTGAGGCGCTCAATATTCCAGAAAATCATCCAGCTAGAGATGAACAGGATACGTTTTATATTGATGACAAGATTTTATTGAGAACACAGACTTCTCCTGTTCAAGTGCGTATGATGGAAAAGAAAAAGCTGCCAATCCGTATTTTAGCTCCGGGAAGAGTATATCGTTCAGATGAAGTAGATGCTACACATTCTCCATGTTTTCATCAGATAGAAGGACTTGTTATTGATAAAAATATCACTTTTGCAGATTTAAAAGGGACACTACAGGAATTTGCAAAAGAATTATTTGGACCACAGACTAAAGTGAAATTCCGCCCTCATCATTTTCCATTTACAGAGCCGAGCGCAGAGGTAGATGTGACTTGTTTTAAATGTGGTGGAAAAGGCTGTCGTATGTGTAAAGGGTCTGGTTGGATAGAAATACTCGGATGTGGAATGGTTCATCCTAGAGTGTTAGAGATGAGCGGTATAGATCCAGAAGAATATTCTGGCTTTGCTTTTGGAGTTGGATTAGAGAGAATCACATTATTAAAATATGAAATTGATGATATGAGATTATTATATGAAAATGATGTGAGATTTTTAAAACAATTTTAACCTCATCAAGGAAGTCCCCCGCTTCTAAGCCGCCAAGGCGAAAGCGGTGGGTTGGGACTTCCTTGTTTCCGTGGGAGTGCAGACTCCCACGGAAAAGCTGCGATAGCAGCTATGAGGTTATGAGCAAGTAGCGAAGCGGATTGCGAATATCCGATTTGACTAAAAATGAAGATAGAATAAGTAAAAGTATGAGAAAACAAGTTTAAAAATAAGAGATGATATAAAAATTATTTACACTTTAAAAATGTGCAGAAATGGAGGATTAACATGAATACACCATTATCATGGATTAAAGCATATGTGCCAGAATTAGAAGTGACAGCGAAAGAATATACAGATGCGATGACGCTTTCTGGTACAAAAGTAGAGGGATATGAATGTTTAGATAAGAACTTAGAAAAGATTGTAGTAGGACAGATTAAAAAGATAGAACGCCATCCAGATGCAGATAAACTGATTATCTGTCAAGTAGATATAGGAGATAGAGAAATTCAGATTGTGACAGGAGCTTCTAATGTAAAAGAAAATGATAAAGTTCCTGTTGTATTAGATGGCGGAAAAGTAGCAGGAGGACATGATGGAGAGCCACTTCCAGAAGAAGGGATTAAGATTAAAAAGGGTAAGCTGCGCGGAGTGGAATCTGAGGGAATGATGTGTTCTATTGAAGAATTAGGTTCTAGTAGAGAGATGTATAAAGATGCCCCAGAATCTGGAATTTATATTCTAAAACCAGATGCGAAGGTTGGAACAGATGCAGTAGAGTTATTAGGACTGCATGATGTTGTATTTGAATATGAAATTACTTCTAATCGTGTGGATTGTTATAGTGTGTTGGGGATCGCCCGTGAGGCAGCGGTTACGTTTCATAAGGAGTTTGTATCTCCTGTTATAAAAATGACTGGAAATGAAGAAAGAGTAGAAGATTATATTTCCGTGGAAGTGGTAGATAAAGACTTATGCCCTAGATATTGTGCTCGTGTGGTAAAGAATATTAAGATAGAACCTTCACCAGAGTGGATGCAGAGGAGATTAGCAGCTTGTGGAATCAGACCGATTAATAATATTGTGGATATCACAAATTATGTGATGGAAGAATATGGACAGCCGATGCACGCATTTGATTTGGATACTGTGAGTGGGAAGAAGATTATTGTCAAAAGAGCAGCAAATGGAGAAACATTTCAGACATTAGATGGACAGATAAGAAATTTAGATGAAAACATTTTGATGATTTGTGATGCAGAAAAGCCAGTCGGAATCGCCGGAATTATGGGGGGAGAAAATTCTAAAATTACAGATGATGTAAAGTCAATGTTATTTGAGGCTGCTTGCTTTGATGGGACAAATATTCGTCTTTCTGCAAAAAGATTAGGACTCCGAACAGATGCTTCTGGAAAGTTTGAAAAAGGTTTAGATCCCAATAATGCAGAAGATGCTATCAACCGAGCTTGCCAGCTCATAGAGGAATTAGGAGCAGGGGAAGTAGTGGGAGGAATGATAGATGTTTATCATACAAAAAAAGAAGAGAAGAGGATTCCATTTTGCCCAGATAAAATCAATAAATTATTAGGAACACAAATAAAAGAAGAAGAGATGCTAGAAATATTTAAAAAACTAGAATTGAAATATGAAGAACACACAAAAGAAATTATTATTCCTAGTTTTCGTCAGGATTTGGAATGTGGTGCAGATATCGCAGAAGAAGTTGCTAGATTTTTTGGATATGATAATATTCCGACTACACTTCCTACAGGAGAAGCGACGACAGGAAAATTATCTTATAAATTGCGAATAGAGCAAACAGCACGCAATATTGCTGAATTTTGTGGGTTTAGTGAAGGCATGACTTATTCTTTTGAAAGTCCAAAAGTTTTTGATAAGCTCTTACTTCCAAAAGATTCTCCTTTGCGCAGTACGGTTGTGATTTCTAATCCATTAGGAGAAGATTTCAGTATTATGCGAACAACAACACTGAATGGAATGTTGACATCTCTATCTTCCAATTATAACCGCAGAAATAAAGCAGTTCGTCTGTATGAGTTAGGAAATATTTATATTCCAAAGGCTCTTCCACTGACAGAAATTCCAGATGAGAGAATGCAGTTTACTTTAGGCATGTATGGAGATGGGGATTTCTTTTCTATGAAAGGTGTGATAGAAGAGTTTTTAGAAAAGACAGGATTGTCAGAGAAGATTCGCTATGAGGTAAAGACAGAAAAACCATTTTTACATCCCGGAAGACAGGCAGATATCATATATCAAAATAAAGTAATTGGATATTTAGGAGAAGTGCATCCACAGGTACAAGAAAATTATAATATCGGAGAACGTGTTATCATAGCAGTATTAGATATGCTAGAAATAGAGCCATTCACCACATACGAAAGAAAATATAAAGGAGTTGCAAAATATCCAGCAGTCACAAGAGATATCAGTATGGTAATGCCAAAATCTATTTCTGTAGGCAAGGTAGAAGAGGTTATTGAGAAAAAAGGAGGAAAGATATTAGAGAGCTATCAATTATTTGATATCTATGAAGGAAATCAGATTATGGAAGGTTATAAATCTGTGGCTTATTCTATCGTATTTAGAGCAAAGGATAAAACTCTAGAGGATAAAGAAGTGACAGAGGCGATGAATCGTATTTTAAAGGCATTACAAGGGCTGGGAATTGAGTTAAGACAATAAGAATAAAAGAGTTTTAGATAAAAAAGGCTATGAGTAGTATCAAAAAATAGACTGCTATAGTCTTTTTTTGTAGATAAGATATTATGATATTTGGTTGTAAGAAGATAAAGTATAAAAGAATGGATTTTTTATTTTAAAAGCTGTGGTTTGGGCTGATTTAAAGTCGAAGGAGCGCTACGGCAAGAAAGTATTCCAACGAAGCCGCGCTTTCGCTCCGTTCCAGACGTAACGGACACTAAATTC
>CAJUHN010000311.1 GCA_910585935.1 uncultured Lachnospiraceae bacterium
CCGTTCCAGACGTAGTGGTACTAAATTCGCAAATCCCACTTCTTGCGGGTTTGCTTATTAAGTACCAACGTCTTCCAAGGGGCTTCTTATGGAATACTTCCTTGCCTCCGCTGGTTCGTTGGCTGTTCTTTTTTTTTTGAAAAGAGAATTTTATGATAATAATAGAATAAGAAGGTTAAATAGTACCAAATTATAGTATACTATATGCCGTTTGTATGGTAAAATGATCCATAGGAAGTTAGATTATTCCTATGGATATTATTTTTTATATTAAAATCGATACTAGAAAGGTAAGATATTTGCCAATAGTCTTTTATTCACTTGTAAATAAATAGAAAGATTTATAAAAAGGATCATATAATAAATAGAATATAATTATATATTTGAAAATGTTCATTATAGTTATTTTGTATATTTTTCTATAATATTTGGAGAAAGACAGGTTTTGACATGTTGTCGATTTAAGAAAGGAGAATTTGATGAGATTAAAATTGAGAAGAAAACAGTTATTAAGCGCTGTTCTTTCCTCTGCTCTGCTTCTAACTCAACTGCCACCTGTATCTGCGAATCAGCCGCCACCACCTTTGGCTTCTTCTGTTATTACTGTTTTATCTGGTGCGTATGATGACAGTATTACAGTTAGTACACATCAACAGTTGATGAATGCATTGGAACAGGAAATCAAACATATTAAGGTTAATGGTTTGATAACAATAGGGAGAGAAGCAGAAGAAAGCGGAAGAATGAAACCAGTTTTTATTCCAAAGGGAACTATTATTGAAGGGACATCAGGAAGTATAATAAATTGCCGTTGTCCGATTCAGCTAGAAGGAGATGGAGTTACTTTTAAAAACATTGAATTAATATTTGAATCTTCAGATGCTTTAGGAAGTATTCCTCATAGAGAGATTTTTCTGGCAGGTTATAGTTTGACTTTGGATAATGTCAGTACTTATCTGGAAGGAGGCGGAGGGGCTTTTGGACCTTTAGGTGGCTATGAAGCAGAATTATTGCCAACGGTTTTTGCAGGAGGTTATCAAAATACATCAATTGGTTCTAACGCTGTTTTGACTATAAAAAATTCTAATTCAAAAACAATATTTCAAGATATTTATATGGGACATGAAGCAGGAGAATATCAACATGTTCCTTATAGAGAAGATACCATATTAACATTGGACAATTCTGTTGCAGTACGAGGTGGTATTTATACTGATCAGAATAGTTCAGCGGAAATATTCTTGAATGGAAATGGAAAATCACTCTTTAACAATGTAAAAGCTACAAATTTTGTCGGAAATGATGAAACGATATTAACAATGACAGGATGTTCTGCTTCTAGCGCAGTTATGGATGAGATTGGAACTATTATACTAAAAGATAATGCCTATCTCATGCCACAGACAAGTCAATTTAATAATATCTCTTTACAAGAGAATTCTTGTTTAGATTTAAGTGAAGTAGTAAATGCAACTATTAGAGGAAATTTTGAGGGTGGATATTATGATTTTAACAGTAATTCCGATCAAGGAACAAGTCAATCAGATACCACACTATCTGATACAAATACAGCAGGTATTCTTGTTTTAGATAAAGAAGGAACATTGACAATAGAAGGAAATGTTACTGGAACTACAATTTTCCAGACTGAAAGTAAAAATTTCCCCGGAATTCCTATTGTTGGAAAAGAATATATTATCGCCGACTGGAATGAGATAAATGAGAAAAGTTTTATTATATCAGAAAAATATAAAAATGAATATGATATACGACATAATACAGATGCGTGGTCTGTTTTTAAACTTTATGGAGAAGAGAATATGGGTGTTCCATCTATCGGAAGTGTAGAAATTTCTAATGCACCATTAGCGATAGATTTAGCAAAAATCAAAACAGAGGGATTTGATATTCCAGATCCATCTACTTTTTGTAAAGTTATTTGGAAGGATATAGATGGTAATATTATTGATTTTTATGATATTATAGACGAATATGGTTATGGTTTTGATGCATTTAATGTTTTATGTATTAAAACAGAATATTTAGAAGATACCTCTTATAATGAAAATGATGATTGGGGAAACTCAGTTTTTTTTACATATTCTGAAGAATATCCAGATTGTTTTTATTTTATAGCAAGAGATGGAGCGAAAACAGGAAATTATACTTTCCGATTTTATTCAGTTGATACAACAGATGTGTGGGATTTAACTATGAAAGAGGTAAAAGAATTAGATGAATTTAAAATGAATGAATTCCAAGTTTACTTTTACGATTCATCAGAAACGAATAATACATCTTCCATTGATGAGTTCGAGATACAGCCTATTTCAGAACAAGTTTATACAGGAAAAGAAGTTTGTCCAGATGTAAGAGTCATTCATAAGTCTTCTAAAGACGAATTGACAGCGGAAGAAGATTATGTTGTTTCTTATGAAAATAATATTGATGTAGGAGAAGCTACTGTAAAGGTGGTTGGTATTGGAAATTACAGTGGAGAAATCACACAAAAATTTTCTATTGTAAAAAGTGAATCGGACGTAGCGGTGACAGCTACTATGGGTTCTAATGGAACTAATACAGATCCTGTTATTGCTGTTTATGGCGATAAAATTCGTTTTGTTTGCCAAGCTGTTCCTTCCGAAATGACAAGAGCAGCTCTCCCAAATACAGTAGATTTTTATTGTGAAGATGTGCTTTTAGGAACAGCATCTGTGAATTCAAAAGGGCAGGCAGTTTTTGTTTATAATACTGCAGAACAAAAAATTCCGGTTGGAACTTCTACTATTTCAGCGGATTTTGGAGGAAATGCAACATTAAATCCTGCTCAAAGTAAAATCAATGTTTCTGTTACTTTAAACAAGCAAGTGTTAGTGAAAGAAAATATCAAAAGTATTACACTAAAAGACTTTACTTATGATGGAACAAGAAAGACAACGGAAATTCTTTCTCTAACTTTGGGAAGCGATCAGGATTCATCTGCATCAAATAAAGGAGATCAAACAATTTTTATCTCTGGTGAAGCAGAATTGACAAGTGCTCAAGCTGGTACTTATGCAGAGGCGAAGATTCTTTCTTGGTTATTAAATGAAAAGGATTCTGAGTGGTATGAATTACCAGAGATCTCTACTTCTATTTTAGTAGAACCAGAAGTTACGATTATTCCAGCAAAAGCACCGGAACAGGTTACAATTCATTCCTCTGCGAAACCAAACGAAACACAAACTGTTTCTATCTCAGAGGTTATTCCAACAGAGCTGTTAAATGCAAATACAGACTATCAATTAGGAAAGGAACAATTTGGAAGCAGTATTTCAGGTACTCCAACAATTACAAATGGCGTCTTAACTTATCAGGCAGGACAGAGTGGTACAGAAACCATTCCAGTTATTGTTACTTTAGAAAATCATCAGCCTATGACAGTTTTAGTGACAATTTTGGTAACAGACAAAGAAAATATAAAACTTAATCTTACTTCACCAGACATGACTTATAATGGAAAGCCTTATGAAGGGTGGAATATAGAAGACCAAAAGGATATACCTACTGTTACCTATTATGATTTAATAGAACAACAACCTTTAACAGAAGCCCCAACAGACGCAGGAAGTTATTCTATCACAGTTCATGTTGAAAATGATACAAAAGTAGGAGAGGAAACTTCCAATTTCCAAATTAATCCAAAAGAAATTCATATTTGTCCATTAGATAGAACCATTCTGATAGGAGAAGAAATACCAAATTTAGATAATCCAAAACTTTCTATAGATTACGAATTTGAATCAGGATATGAACCTATTGAGGGAGAAGATCTAGGAACAGTTAAAATGTTGTATGAAAACCTTCCAGATAACACAAAAGAAGGAGATTATAAAATTTTTATTCGCCTTCTTGAAAAGAACCCCCAAAATTATAAGATAATTGAAAAAAAAGGAAATCTGCATATTGCAACATCTGAAGAACATATACACAAATACATAGAAACTATCACAAAAGAAGCAACTTGTACAGAAAATGGCATAAAAACCTATACTTGTTCAGATTGTCAAGATTCTTACGAAAAAGAAATTCCTGCAACTGGTCATAGCATAAAAATTATCCCCGCAAAAGAAGCAACTTGCACAGAAACAGGAAAAACAGAAGGTAAATATTGTTCTGTATGTAATATCACCCTTACAGAACAAAAAGATATTCCTAAAAAAGATCATTCCTATGGTGAATGGATTATTGACAAAGCTGCTACTTCTACATCAGAAGGGGAGAAACATAGAGTATGTAATATATGCCAAAATATAGAAACAGCTACTATTCCAAAATTAGATGGAGAAATCGAAACACCGCCAACGGAAACGACCCCAGAAGAAACAGAAACGCCACCGACCGAAAGCACTCCAGAAGAAACAGAAACACCGCCGACCGAAAGCACTCCAGAAGAAACAGAAACACCACCAACCGAAACGCCTCCAGAAG
>CAJUHN010000312.1 GCA_910585935.1 uncultured Lachnospiraceae bacterium
TATAATTCCGTCATGCTATTTGAGATTGGTGTACCCGTCGCAAATGTGATGCCCTTCCCTCCGGTCAGTTCAGGGACGTGTTGTCAAGTGTGTTTTTAAACTTTTATAATCGTAAACTCTTAATTTAACCGATTGCTCTGCTTTGATTGGCTTCCATAGACTATCAGAAATTCCATTCTTGTAAAGCCTGCTAACGCACCGTAAAACGGCTTCGGACTTGACCAGAATTCCATTTCTGATGCAGGACAATCAAGCCAATCAATGGCGGTTTCCGCGTCCGGAACACCGGTTTCCAAAATTCCGGAATGGAGGTTTCTTGAAGCAAGAATATTCATTTGAGTTTAGTAATTAATTATTAAGCCAAATAAAATTAGTATTTTCATCATATACAGCATTATAAATTATTTCTGCTAGCTGTTCTTCGCTTGCTGTTTTATTATTTTCCCCAATAATTCTACCTTCTGCATTATTATGTATGTCCATATTTTTATGTTCTAATTTAGTATGCCCATCTACCTCCAAACCCGTAATATCCTTATCCTCGTGAGCCGTTGCAAACATTTCTGCTTTCTCACTTCCGATTAATATAACCATTTCTGCATTCCACATACCATGTCTAAATGCATCACTCCTATCACCAAGCCCATTATAACCAAACTTTTTTTCTGTCTGTGTAGTTGCAATATTTTTGGCTGTATTTACTTTTAATGCATCAAGTGGATATCTAATGACTAATTTTTTTTCTGTATCCGTTAGAGAATTCCAAATATTACTTACACCACTATCTCTTCTCATAGAAACCTGTCTTACTATAAGCGTTTCTATTTCTTCATTTCCCTTTTCTGGATTTTTCGATTTAATTTCAATAATAATCTTTATCAGTTCACCAAAATCATCATTTACTTGTATTGCTAAAGCATTATTTGCTGCCATAGCCTCAATATTAAATCCGATTATCATCCATATGCATATTACAAATGTCAACAGTCTTATTTTCTTTTTCATTGTATTCCTCTCTATACTTGTCGAATTATTTCTATTATGTTAATTTCCTTAACTTTTTGCAAAGGCATCAGTGATGATACAATTGCTGTAAATATAGTAATTCCAATAATTGTAATTATCATTTCAACAGGTAATCTCCATACGGTATTAAAATACTTAGCAACTAGATGACTATAAAGATAATAATGTAAAGGTACACCAATTGCTATTCCTAACGCCCCACCTCCACATGCATATAATAGAGCCTCCAGTATTACTATCTTTTTACATTGTTTTGTCGTCCCACCTACAGCACAAATCATCCCATACTTTTTCATATTATTCCAAACACTTATGCTCATACAATTTATAATATTAAAGATAGTTACCGCTATGATAGTTCCACAAAATCCATATACAAAGACTGCCATTGTTAAAAATTGGTTTTTGCTTTCTTCTTTTTTTTGTCGGTAATCAAATATACTAAATTTTTCTGGTATAATTTTAGTCATTAATTCCCATACTTCCTCATTTCCCTTACTAAATCTTATATCCAGTATGGAATAATCCATATTTCCTACTACCTGTTGAAACAATGCTTCTGCAAGCAGGCATCTCACACTGTCAGCCGAATCATATGGAAAATTCCTTAATACTCCTCCTACTACACACGCTATTGTATTGCCTCCATTACCTTTAATCAGTACCTCATCTCCTACTTCTAAACCACTTTCTTCATCAACTAATATTTCTTCTCCTTCTAATAACCTGCCTATATTTAATTTCCCAGAAATTATTTTGCTTTCTATCCATTCAAATTGCTGTTTGTCATATGATACAAGCAACGTAGAAAATACATTTCCATTTTTTTCCAATTCTGCATTGTTTACTTTACGTCCAACAACACTTTCTACACCACTTATTTCTTCTATTTTCCACTTTACTTCATCATGAATATAGTACTTACCTTCTTTATTATAAATAGAGGCATCCGGATTATATGGCTTTGTAAAATATGAACCTTCATAAATAAAGTTAATCATAACAGAAAAAGCAAAAATCAAAACAATATTCATTGCAAAAGAAGCTATCATAAGCCCAAGTGATTTTCTATTGCTTCCTGTCTGTCTAAGGCTAATTAGTAATTCTACTGGAATTTTTATCGTCCTTCTTTTTTTTCGGCATTTTATATCTTTCTGATAAGTTTCTTCATTTATCGCTGTTAATGGCGGAATACTGCATACATATCTTACCGGACTCACTGTCGCTATCATAACTGCTGCCAAACCAGTAAATATTCCAATCACAATCCCTGCTATACTGACTTGAAACACAAAAATATTTTCAAACATATCTTTATTAAGAAGTCGTAGCAATAATAAACAGCACCATGTCAAAACCACCCCGCTCCCAATCCCTGCGGGTATACTATGACACCATAGTATTTTTCCTTCTTTCTGCACACATCTTCTTAATTGTTTTGAATCTGCTCCTATACACCTAAGTAAGCCATATAATTGCTTTTTCTCATGAACACTTATATTCAAGCAATTTGTAATCATCAGAATACTTACAAGAAATACAAGACAAAATAAAATACCCGCTATCAAATATAAATTAGCGGCTAAGACAGATTTCCCCTTTCCCATAACTGCCAACAATATTTCATTTAACTGTATTCTGTTTTCTTCCAAATGATACTCTTCTATAAGTTTACATTTTACTTCATCGATTTCTTCCACATTTTGACATGTAATATAATAATCCCCACAACTATTTCCCAGTATCCTTCCGCCTTCTACAGACAACAAAAGACCATACACATCTCTTGCTGTAAGGGAAGAAAAGGTATCGCATACCCCTACAATGTCCAGGTTATACGTCTTTCCTTCCAACCTAACTGGCAGGACATCTCCTACCTTCAAAGCATAATCCTTCTTAACCTTTTTATCAATAACAACCTCTTCTCCGGTCTTTGCATATTGTCCTTCTAAAAGTCTGACATCAAACTGCTGTATGATATCCGCATCTCCGCATAGTATCCTGCACTCTTTCTCTTTCAATTCTCCTGTTGGTAACTCAACCAACCAGCCTGCATGACTTATTCCTTCTATTTTTTCTATATCAGTAATTTCAAAAGAAAGATTTTCCACTTTCATATGATAGTTTCCATAGATGTTCTTGACGGCCTGTATTTCAACATCTATTCCAATATCCGCCAAACTAAATACCGTTGTAATCATGCAAATAGCCGCCGCAATACATGCCACTGTAATAGTTGTTTTCTTTTTATGCATACGATAATATTTATATATGATTTCTAAATAATTATTCTTCCACTTATCTTCTTTCACTAACACAACCATCCTTTACATACAGTATTCTATCTGCTACTTTGGCAATATCATGATTATGAGTAATTAGCAAAACTGTTCTGCCATATTCTTTTGATATTTCCCACAATATTTTAATAACCTCCTGACTATTTTTGCTATCCAAATTGCCTGTCGGTTCATCTGCTAATATCAATTTCGGCTCTGTTGCCAATGCCCTGCCTATCGCCACTCTTTGCTGCTGCCCGCCCGATAACTGTGATGGAAAATGCTGTTTCCTTTTCTCCAGTCCCAATTTATTTATAATACTATCTATTTTCTTTCTATCCGGCTTATTATGCCCTAATGAAATGGGAAAAATTATATTTTCCTCAACGGTTAATTCCTGAATCAAATTAAAGGATTGAAAAATAAAACCTATGTTTTCTCTTCTAAATACTGCTTGCTGATCCAGTGTCATCTCTCTTTGTTCTATCCCATCAATTACTATTTTTCCGTTGGTCGGTCTGTCTAACATCCCTACAATATTAAGTAAAGTACTTTTTCCAGAACCCGATTCACCTATAATAGCAATAAATTCCCCTTTGTGTACTGAAAAACTTACATGATTCAGTGCCTTTACCTCACTATCCCCCGAACCATATATTTTATCGACATTCTCCATTTCCAAAATATAATTATCCGCCATAGCAACTTTCCTCCCCAAACAAATACTTTTTGTCTATATCAGTTAAAGAAATATATATTTTTAATGCTTGTTCCGTTAAAAACTTTTGCAATTTGCAATTACATTCTGCCGGTATATTTATATTTTTCATTAACAAAAGATTATCATGCATACATCCTCCAGAGCATATAGACTGACATATACAATATTTACATTTTTCCGGAATTTTATATAATAGTACATAATAAATTAATGCTATTTTTTTAGCTCTTGTTCCGTATTCTTTCTTTTCTTCATACTCCAATCTATGCACAACACTGTCTATAGGAGATAAGAATATAATTATAAGCAAATTGATTGTTTGAATTAAAATTCCTACATTATCATCACATTGTAATATTTTAATTC
>CAJUHN010000313.1 GCA_910585935.1 uncultured Lachnospiraceae bacterium
CGAAGCCGCGCTTTCGCTCCGTTCCAGACGTAATGGACACTAAATTCGCAGCCCCGCTTCTTGCGGAACTGCTCATTAAGTGCCAACGTCTTCCAAGGGGCTTCTTTTGGAATAGGTTCTCCTCAAAAGCTAGTTTATAGACAGGGGCTAGTTTGTGAAAAAGCATTTTTTACTAGATCGTGATATAGGATAAATAAAAGATTATTACATATTCATTAAGAAAGAAATTCAGTTTTAGTTAAAAGAAGAAAGTATATAACGATTAGTTTCTGATAATATATGAGAATAGAAAACCGTTTGTAGAAGAGCCAGAAAAGTAACGATTTAAGTAAGGTATGCCTAGGCAGACCCTTGGAAGACGTTGGTACTTAATGAGCAGTTCCGTTAGGAGCTGCTCATTAAGTACCGCTACGTCTGGAACGGAGCGAGAGCGCGTCTGAAAAGGCATACCTTACTTAAATCGTGAACCTATTTGCAACAAATTTCCCTAAACATCAGAGAAAAATTTCACAAAAATTGGTAATAAAAAGATTAAATTGACAATAGAAAAATACAATATTAAAATAGAAAATAGTAGTAATCGATTGTTGTCGAAGTAGAAAAAATCAAATCTGAAAAAGTGCCTAAAAAGTTTCAGGTGATGGAAAGGAGTATAGAAAAGTTCAGAACGAGAAAACTAAAGAAAAAAGGAATATAAGAATGAACAAAGTGAAAAATTTTAGGATAAAGGAGGGACTTATTTGGAAAGGAAAAGACATATAGATCAAAAAGTTGTTATGGTAGAGATGAAAGACATTGTGAAAATGTTTGGAGATTTCGTTGCCAATGATAACATTAATCTTGTTGTTCATAAGGGAGAAGTTCATGCTATTTTAGGAGAGAATGGGGCTGGAAAAAGTACATTGATGAATGTGCTATATGGGTTATATCGACCTACTTCTGGTCAGATTTATATGAAGGGGAAAGAGGTAGAAATAGACAACCCCAAAAAGGCGATTGATTTAGGAATCGGCATGGTACATCAGCATTTTATGTTAATCCCTCCTTTTACTGTAACAGAAAATATTGTTTTAGGAATGGAACCAACACATGGGATCACTTTGGATATGAAGAAAGCTAAAGAAGAAGTGATCGCTTTATCAGAAAAATATGGGATGAGTGTTGACCCTGATGCTAGAATTGAAGATATTTCTGTGGGAATGCAACAGCGTGTGGAGATTTTAAAGGTTTTATTTCGAGGTGCAGATGTGCTCATTTTAGATGAACCGACTGCTTCTTTGACACCACAAGAGATACATGAGTTGATTATGATTATTGATAATTTGACAAAAGATGGGAAATCGGTGATTTTAATCACTCATAAATTAAAAGAAATCAAGGCTTGCGCGGATTTTTGCACTATCATACGTGCAGGAAAATATATTGATACCGTGGACGTCAATAAGGTGAATGAAAATGAATTGGCTTCTATGATGGTTGGAAGAAATGTAGAGTTTGTAGTGGAGAAAAAGGAATTAAAGCCGGGAAATGTGGTATTAGAAGTAAAAGATTTATATGGAATGGATTATCGGAATGTGGAGATTTTAAAAGGTCTTAATTTAGAAGTGCGCCGGGGAGAGATTTTAGGAATAGCAGGAATTGATGGCAATGGGCAAATGGAGTTGGTGGAAATTATTACAGGTTTAAGAAAGGCGAAGTCTGGAGATGTGCGGATAAATGGGGAAAGTATTTTTAATCAATCTCCTAGAAAGATTTTTAAAAAAGGTGTTTCTAGTATTCCAGCAGATAGACAAAAACATGGATTGGTTTTAGAATTTTCGGTATCGGATAATTTGATTTTGCAAAATTTCGCAGAAGAGGAAAATGCATCGCATGGATTTTTAAAGAAGAAACAGATTGTGCAGAGGGCGAAGGGATTGATAGAAAAGTTTGATATTCGCCCTAGAAACTGTGAGAATAAACCAGCGGGACATTTGTCAGGAGGAAATCAGCAGAAGGTGATTATCGCCAGAGAGATGACGAATAATAAGGATTTATTAATCGCGGTAAATCCTACTAGAGGATTAGATGTAGGGGCGATAGAATATGTTCATAAGTATATTGTGGAACAGAGGAATAAAAATAAGGCTGTGTTATTAGTTTCTTTTGAATTAGATGAAATTATGAGTTTATCAGATAGAATCAATGTTATTTTTGACGGAAATATCACAGGAGAAATGTTAGGGAAGGACGCAGATGAGAACTCTTTAGGGTTGATGATGGCAGGAGGTGGAAAGCATGAATAGCAGATTGAAAAAATGTTTAGAGAGTAAAGCGGTGCTTACATTGCTTGCGATAGTGATCGCATTTTTTGTGGGAGCGATTGTACTTTTTGCGGCTGGAGTGAACCCTATTTTAGCATATACAACTCTTTTGAAGAATATTTTTGGGAATTTGAAGTATATGGCTTGGTCTGTGGTATATGCAACACCTTTAATTTTTACAGGGCTTTCTGTAGCGTTTTCTTTTCGGACAGGTGTATTTAATATCGGAGCGGAAGGACAATTTGTAGTGGGAACATTAGCGGCTGCTTGTGTAGGGATTTTGTTGGACTTGCCGACTGTAATTCATATTCCATTATGTATTTTAGCTGCGATAGTGGCAGGAGCTATTTGGGGAATTATTGTGGGATATTTGCGGGTGAAATGGGGGATTAATGAAGTATTATCTATGATTATGTTCAACTGGATTGCGTATTATTTATCGAATTATATGGTAAATTTAACTATTCTTCATAAAGAAGGAGGAGGAGAAGCGACAAAGGATATTTTGACATCTGCTAGGATTATTTTTCCAAAATCTGTCACTTCATTTTTATGTCCGAAGAGTAATGCAGGAATTTTATTAGCAATTTTGGCGGTGATTGCGATTTATCTTATTATTAATAAGACTACTTTGGGATATAAATTAAAAGCGGTTGGATTTAATAAAAATGCGGCGGAATATGCAGGAATTAATGTAAATAGAGCTGTTCTGACAGCAATGGCGATTTCCGGAGGTTTAGCTGGGGTTGCTGGTGCAGTACAACTTATGGGAAATTCTTTTCGCATCAGCCAATTTGCAGGACAGGAAGGGTATGGATTTCAGGGAATAACAGTAGCTTTGATAGGAGCTTCTAATCCAATCGGAGTATTTTTTGCTGGATTATTTTATGGAGCGATGAAATATGGAAGTATGAAATTGAGTACGATAGATGCACCAGCAGAAATAGTGAATATTATTATGGGAACGATTGTATTCTTTATCGCAATTTCCCATGTCTTTCGCTTTGTGTCAAAAAGAAAAAATAGGAAAGGCGGTAATTAGAATATGAATGAAATAATAAAAAATTTAGGATTAATTATTAATGCAACCATGATTTCTACACCACCTTTACTATTTGCTGCATTGGGATCTACATTTTCAGAAAGAAGTGGTGTTGTAAATATCGGGATAGAGGGTATGATGACAATCGGAGCTTTTACAGGAGCGGCGATGGCGACTTTTACACAAAATCCATGGATTGCATTTTTGGCAGCGGGGTTGGCGGGTGCGTTATTTGGGTTATTACATGCGATAGCTTGTGTATCTCTTCAGGCAGATCAGACAATATCAGGGACAGCAATTAATTTTTTAGCGCCAGGGCTTGCTGTTTTTTTAGCAAAAGCATTATTTGATGGTTCTTCTGATACACCTGCTCTATCACCTGCACAGAAACTGCCGAAATTTTTTGATGGAATTTTTCCAGTTGGTTCTTTTGGAAATAATGTTTTTAGTGCATATGCTTGTAGTTATTTGATGTTTGTAGCGGTGATTGTTGTTTGGTTTTTGTTTTATAAGACGAAATTAGGGCTTCGGATTCGAGCAGTGGGAGAGCATCCAAAGGCATGTGATACATTAGGAATGAATGTTTATGGTATTCGGTATTTTTGTGTGATTATGTCAGGATTTTTAGCTGGATTAGGAGGGGCTTGTGTTACATTAGCAACGATGAATCAATTTCGTACAACTTCGATTGTAGGACAGGGATTTATTGCTATTGCGGCAGTGATTTTTGGAAAGTTTACACCACATGGAGCGATGTTTGCGTGTATTTTATTTGGTATGTGTAATGGGGTAAAGACAGTCGCTAGTGCAGGAAATGTGATCTCACCGAATTTAATTTCTATGATACCTTATGTTGTGACTATTCTTGTTTTAATATTATTCGTCGGAAAATCCAGAGTTCCGGCGGCGAATGGGAAGGCTTATGAGAAGTCGAGATGAGTGATATGAGATAAGAGAGGTGTTTGGGGGGACGGGGAAGAGAAAGGGGCGCTGCGGCAAGAAAGTATTCCAGCGAAGCCGCGCTTTCGCTCCGTTCCAGACGT
>CAJUHN010000314.1 GCA_910585935.1 uncultured Lachnospiraceae bacterium
CTCCCGCTCCGTTCCAGACGTAGCGGTACTAAATTCGCAGCCCCTAGCAGGACCGCTCATTAAGTGCCAACGTCTTCCAAGAGGCTTCTTTTGGAATAGAGATCCCCCCTCCCTGTGTTAGTTTACTGACTATTCAACAAAAAAAATACATTTCCGAGAAAAAGTAAAAATTTTGTTTCTTCTAGTTTTTGGGTATATTTTGTTTGTATCTATAAAACAAATATAACTAAAGTGTAAAGGGCATCCATTAGTTTAACTCACTATAAATTATATAGAAAGTTATAAAATAGTTTCTTTTCTTTACAACATAGATAAATAAATTAACTACGATTTTTTTAACAAAATAGAACAATAATATTTTTCCTAGAATAGTCAATAAAGTAGCTTAAGATAAGGGATTATTCCAAAAGAAGCCCCTTGGAAGACGCTTGCCCGTTAATGAGCGGTGCGGTTACGCGCCGAGAATTTAGTGTCCGCTACGTCTGGAACGGAGCGAGAGCGCGGCTTCGTTGGAAAATCCCTTATCTTAAGCGGAAACCCAGTCAAAATATACACCCTAATATAAATAGAACAAAAATATAGTAAATAAGAGAAACAAAAATATTTTTTTATGCACTAAATATTTTTATCTAATAAATATCCTATTTTTTTTAATTCTTGTTCAATTAAATCTAAAGTTTTTTCTGAATCAGCCTCTATGGTATGATAATGATATCCAGATGTTATATTTTTCAAAGGTTTAGAAACTCCCTTTTTAAGGTTTTGCATAAAATCTTGAATATCTTTTCTCGAATGAATATTCATCTGTGCATGGATTTTTCCATAGACTTTATGATTTACAAAAACATCTAATACTCTGCCTCCTAAATCTATAATACAATTTAACTCTTTCTCTATCTCTTCGTCTGTATGACAAAGCTTAAAAGTTCGTGTGATAGAAGGGGAAGAAGCTTCTAAAAGATATCCTTTCGTAGTAGAAAGAATGGAATAATCGGCAGCACGAAGTAAAGCGATATCCTGCACAATTATTTGCCGACTGACACCTAATTTTTTAGAAAGCTCTGTGCCAGAAATAGGCACAGTATTTCCTTTTATCATTTGAAGAATTTCTTTCCTTCGTTCTTCACCATTCATGTGAAAAAGCTCCTTTCTACTATATTTCTGGTTATCTTTTATTCTATCGCATGAAGATTTTTTAATGAAATATCTAAAATAGGTGCAGAATGAGTGAGTGCCCCACTAGATATGTAATCTACACCAATATCTGCTAAATTTTTTATATTCTCTTTTGTGACATTTCCAGAACATTCTGTTTTAGCGCGCCCTGCGATAAAAGCGACGGCTTTTTTCATGTCTTCTATAGACATATTATCTAACATAATAATATCCGCGCCAGCTTCTACGGCTTCTTTTACCATATCTAAATTCTCTACTTCTATTTCTATCTTCCGAACAAAAGAAGCATAATCTTTTGCCATAGAAATCGCTTCTTTTATACCTCCAGCAGCTCCGATATGGTTATCTTTTAATAAAATACCATCAGATAGATTATAGCGGTGGTTATGACCTCCTCCAACCCGAACCGCATATTTTTCAAATATTCTCATATTAGGAGTGGTTTTTCTGGTATCTAATAGCTGAGTTTTCGCTCCTTTTAACAATTTTGCCACAGAATTGGTATAAGTAGCAATTCCGCTCATTCTCTGTAGATAGTTCAAAGCTGTTCGTTCACCAGATAATAATACACGGATATCTCCTGTTAAGATTGCCATTAACTGTCCTTTTTTAACTTCTTCTCCATCTTTTACATAGAATTTTACTTGTGTTGTTTCATCTAATAGTTCAAAAACACGTTGAAAGACTTCTAGTCCAGCGATGATGCCATCTTGTTTACAAATTAATTCCACCTGACCTTGTTTCTTTGTAGGCATAACTGCATTTGTGCTGATATCTTCACTGGTGATATCTTCTTTCAATGCTTGTAATAATAAGTTATCTACATTTAATTTCATAGAAATATTATTCATATTCTTTTTTCTCCTTTTTTATTTCATCTAAAATCATTTGATTATAACTTTTTTCTAACATTTTCTTGTTAGCATATTGTGTGAAATCTATAGAAAGAGAATAATCTTTTACTTGTGTAGGGCTGTTGCTGATTTCCTGTGCGCTTCGTTTTGCAAATACAAGACTTTCCAAAAGAGAATTGCTCGCCAAACGGTTTGCACCATGGACTCCATTACAACTTGTTTCTCCAACAGCATAAAGACATTCCATAGAAGTTTTACTGTTTAAATTCACTTGAATACCTCCCATAAAATAATGCTGTGCAGGAACAACAGGAATACATTCTTTTGTGACATCATACCCCTCTTCCAAACAATGTTCATAAATATTAGGAAAATGAGTTTTTATTTTTTCCACAGGAATCGGAAGCATGGATAGCCAGACATAAGGAATTTGATCTTTTTCCATCTGTTCTTTAATCGCTTTTGTCACTACATCTCTTGGCTGCAATTCATCTACAAAACGTTCCATTTTTGCATTATAAAGTAAAGCACCTTCCCCTCTCACCGATTCCGAAATCAGAAATCTCCTTCCCGGTTTATCGGAATATAGAGTGGTAGGGTGAATCTGTATATAATCCAAATGCTCTAATTTAATCTGATGTTTCATAGCAAGAGCAAGAGCATCTCCGGTCAAATGCCGATAATTTGTGGAATGATGATATAATCCCCCGATGCCACCAGTCGCTAAAACAGTGAAATCAGAATAAATCGGTTTTATCTCTCCATTTTCTGTTTGCATAACAATACCATAACAACAGTTATTCTCACACAATAAATCTAACATCGTAGTCTGTTCTAGGATAGTCACATTGGACAGTTCTTTCACTCTATCGAGCAATTTGCTAGTAATTTCCTTACCTGTAATATCTTCATGAAATAAAATTCTAGGAGTAGAATGAGCACCTTCTCTGGTGAAAAGAAGTTTTCCATTTTCTCTTTCAAATTCTACACCATATTGTATCAATTCGTCAATAATTGTTTGGGAAGAGCGAATCATGATATCCACAGAATCTTTATTATTTTCATAATGACCTGCGCGCATGGTATCTTCAAAATAGCTGTCATAATCTTCTTCATTTTTCAGCATACAGATACCCCCCTGTGCTAAAAAAGAATCACTTTCTTCTACACTTTTTTTCGTCAACATTAAAATTTGCTTGTCTTTTGGCAGATGAAGCGCGCAGAATAATCCAGCAACCCCTGTTCCAACAATGATAATATCCACTTTCATAATAATCTCCATTTCTGCGCTCGTTTAGCGCATTTTAAGGTTTTTTTATTTGGCGAGTTCTAACATGCGATTTAATGGCTTAAGAGCAGCTTCTCTTATTTCGTCTGAAACTTCCACTTTTTTTTCTTCCTTCCATAGCGCATCTCTCACTTTTTCTAATGTAATTTTTTTCATATTCACACAAATAGGGTGTTCAGAAGGAAAATAAAAAGTTTTATTCGGATTTTTTTTCTGCAACTCATACAAGATACCCATTTCTGTACAGATAATAAATTCTTTTGATTCACTCTTTGTAGCATATTCAATAATGCCAGAAGTACTTCCAACATAATTTCCGAGTTCTACCACATCAGAAGGACATTCTGGATGTACTAAAATTTCAGAATCTGGATATTTCTTTTTTAATTCCAGAACTTTTTTGGCAGTGATAGAAGTATGTACATGACAAAAGCCATCATGAAAAATAAAATATTTTTCTGGCAGTTTCGATGCGATAAATCTCCCTAAATGCTCATCAGGAATAAAAAAGATATTTTTATTAGGAAGAGCTTTTACAATTTTTAGCGCATTCGCGGAAGTAACACAGACATCAGCATACATTTTAAGTTCAGCAGTGGAATTAATATAGCAGACAACCGCAGTATCTGGATATTCCCTGCGAATCATTTCAATTTTTTCTTTATTTACCATATGTGCCATAGGACAATCAGCATGTTCCTCTGGCAGCAGCACAACTTTTTTGGGATTTAAAATCTTAGCACTTTCTCCCATAAAAGAAACGCCGCAGAAGACGATGATATCAGCATCAATTTCAGTTGCCAACTTACTTAAATAATAAGAATCTCCGATATAATCCGCGATTTCCTGTATAGAATCATCTACATAATAATGAGCTAGAATAACAGCATTTTTTTCTTGCTTTAAGGTTTGTATTTCTTTTATTAATTGATTCATAAATAACTCCTTTCGTTTGTCATAGGCGGAAACCCACTGCCCTTGGACGGTGGGAGGAAGCCTCAGGGCAACAGCATTTACTTTTCTGAAGAAAACAAGATTTTTAAAAACAGCTCAG
>CAJUHN010000315.1 GCA_910585935.1 uncultured Lachnospiraceae bacterium
TAAGTACCAACGTCTTCCAAGGGGCTTCTTTTGGAATACTTCCTTGCCTCCGCTAATTCGTTGACTATTCTACCTTTTGAAAAGAAAGTTTCACTATAACAATAGAATAAAAAATGAATTGTAACCTTTCGTATATGATGAATATTTTAAAAACTTTTTCTATATTTTCACCTAAAAGTATCATATTTTTTCCAGAGCTGCCGACAAACTAGCGGAGGCAAAACACTATTCCAAAAGAAGTTCCTTGGAAGACGTCGGCACTTAATGAGCGGTGCGGTCACGCGCCGAGAATTTAGTACCGCTACGTCTGGAACGGAGCGAAAGCGCGACTTCGTTGGAATAGTATTTTGCCGAAGCGAACCTCTGGTCAAAATATTCTCCCCTCCCTTTACAATCCTTCAAATTTTCTCTTATTTATTACAATTTTTTTATAATAAATATAATTTTATTTAACATTCATGCTTCAAAAATCGACATTCATACCAAAAGTATAGATTTATTTTTATTTTTGGGATATATTAAATAAATAGATAATAGTTTCTAATCCAAATCCGCTCTATAAAATAACAAGAATAATTCAGAAAGGTATCAGGGTAATATTTATGAGAAAAAAAGGTAAAAACAACATTATTAATGTTGATTTTGCTCAATATCAGAGTAAAAGAAACATTTCCAATTCTAATCATCATTATAAAGATATTGAAAACTTCTCAGCTGAATATTCAAATGATAATTCCTATCAGACAGATGAAAAGAGAAAGGTATTTGTCTTACATCCTGTAGAATATTCTGATGTGCAAAAAGTTGCAGATGATTTAATTAAATATGAAACTGTTATTATTGTTTTGAAAGCAGCAGACTATGAGGAGAGAAAGCGGATTATGGATTTTGTATTTGGTGTATGTTATGCCTTACAAGGAACGATTCATTCTGTTTCTTCTGATACGTTTATTGCTAGTATTTCTAATAATATTAATGTTGCCATTCCCTATATTGATTGATAAACATACTAATTTCCTAATGCAAAAAAGGCTTGAAGTCAAATAACTTCTAAGCCTTTTTTGCTGTTTTCTTTTTTTACTTATTATAACTCTTTCAAAAATGCGATATATCCTAACATCGTTTCATATATATCTATCTTGCTCGCAATTTCCCATGGTGCATGCATATTTAAAACAGGCACACCACAATCAATCACTTCCATATTATAAGATGCCATAAATTTTGCGATTGTTCCTCCACCGCCTACATCTACTTTTCCTAACTCGGCTGTTTGGAAAGAAACATTATGTCTTTCCATAGCTGCCCGTAATCTAGCGATATATTCTGGATTAGCGTCATTAGAACCAGACTTTCCTCTAGAACCTGTGAATTTATTAAATGTGATTCCTTTTCCAAAATAAGCTGCATTCTTCTTTTCGTTTACACTTGGATAATTAGGGTCAAATGCTGCACTCACATCAGAAGAAAGCATCTGAGAATTTTGCAATGCACGGCGCAATTTTAATTCAGAATAATCACCTAAACGATCCATCAATTCTGCTACTGCATTTTCAAAAAACTTGGATTCCATACCAGTAGCTCCTGTACTTCCGATTTCTTCTTTATCCACTAATAAACACACACATGTTCTATCTGGATTTTCTATTTCAAACATCGCGGTATAAGAAGTATAAGCACAAACCCTATCATCATGCCCATATCCCATCACCATACTTTTATCTATTCCAAAATCTCTCGCTCTTCCTGCTGGCACAGCTTCTATTTCTGCTGAAATAAAATCCTCTTCCTCTATATCATATTTCTCTTTTAATAACTTTTTGATATTCGCCTTCACAGCATCTTTTTTTTCATCTTTTAATGGGATACTTCCAATTAAAATATTTAGGTCTTCTCCCTCTATCACCTTACTAGCTTTTTTCTCCATCTGTTCTCTGGATAAATGTACTAATAAATCGCTGATCCCAACTACTGGATCACCTTCTTCTTCTCCAATCACAATTTCCACTTTTGTTCCATCTTTTTTTACCACTACTCCATGTAAAGCGAGAGGCAATGCTACCCATTGATATTTTTTGATGCCACCATAATAATGAGTATCTAAAAGAACTTGTTCGGTATCCTCATAAAGGGGATTTTGTTTTAAGTCAATACGGGGGGAGTCTATATGTGCTCCTAAGATTTTCATGCCTTTTTCTAATGGCTGCTCTCCCACAACAAAAAGTGCTAAAGCCTTATCCATATTGTTGTAATAAACCTTATCCCCTGCTTTTAAGATCTCTTTTCCTTCGATGACTTTTTTCAAATCCCGATAGCCTTTTTCTTCTGCCTGACGAATGGTTTCTCTCACACATTCTCGTTCTGTCTTACAAACGGAAATATAATTTTTATATCCCTCATTATATTCCATTATTTTTTCCACTTGTGATTCATCATATTTATTCCATGCATTTTCTATTGAATCCATCGCCTTTTTCCTTTCTGATTTTACTATATATTCATAACCCTTTATCAAGGTATTATGTCTTATTTTTTCTATATAAAATTCCTGCCAGTTATCCAAACAGATACAATTAATCCTTCCTCCAAACAGATATCCTCCATCGATTCCCCATCGGTTTTTCTCTTTCCATATTACGCCTTTTGTTCTTTTTTCTCCTCGTATTCTGCGGATTTCAACTGTGGGAGTATGCCCAAAAATCACCATACCTTCTAAAGAAACTTCCATCGGTTTTGATAAGAATTCATTTTTTGTCCATAATAGAGTTTCTCTCTTTTGCTGTTTCATCAGTTCTTCCCAAGAATGATAAGACATATTTTCTGTCTGAATTCCCCCATGAACTAGCACAATATTTCCTAAAATTTTATATAGAGGTCTATGCTTTAAATAATCAATGATTTCCTGTTTTTCTTCCTTTTCCAGAGCCTGAAATTGTTGATAAGTGGTGTCACCACCATGCTGCAGCCAAAGTTCTTTGCTCACATAGCCAGCTCTTCCTTCTAACTCCTCTTTTAATCCCTCTAAAAAAAATTCTTCATGATTTCCCATCAAAAGCTCCACATTTTTCATGCTCATAATCTTCTTCAAGGTTTTTATGGATTCTGTCCCTCTATCTATCGCATCTCCAATAATATATAAGAAATCTTTTTCTGAAAAGTGAATTAGTTGTAAAAGCTCTATCAGCTCTTCATAACATCCATGAATATCTGAAGTTACATATTTCATTTCCTTCCCCTTTTTCTTTTAGGTCTTTTCACCTCTAATCTATTCTAACATAGGAAAAAAAAAGTGCAAGTAAAACTTATTTCTCATTTTATTATCTCTTTTATTTGAGAAAAATTACTTACAATAAAATCACATACTATTTCAGTATTATTTTTTAAATTTTTAGGATTAAACCAACACGATTTCACACCCACTCGATTCGCCCCTTCTATATCAGAACTCAATGTATCTCCTATAATGAGTGCTTTTTCTTTTTGAAAATCTGGTATATGTTCAAATACAAAAGAAAAAAATTCCTGTTCAGGCTTTTGATAGCCGATTTCTTCAGAAATAAAAATATCCTTAATATATGGTCTGATTTCTGATCGAGAAAAGCGTTTTCTCTGTGTAGATGCCACTCCATTTGTGATAATATATAAATCACATTTCTCACTCATCTCTCTACAAAAATCGAAAGCCCCCTCTAATAATGCAGAACAATCTGACAGGCTTTCTAAATATCTTTGGTTGATTTTAACATAGTCTTCTTTCGGTTTCCAGTTCATTTCTTGATAAAAATGCCGAAATCTTTCTATCAGTAAATGCTCTTTTTTCACTTCTCCTCGATTGAGCCTTTCCCAGAGTTCAGCGTTAATCCCATGATAAACTCTGTGAATTTCTTCGTCATAGGGAAGTCCATAAGATCGTAGTGTCATTTCTAATGCATATTCTTCTGCCATATTAAAATCCATTAAAGTATTATCTGCATCTAATAAAATATAGCTAAATTTCATTTCCTTCCTCACTTTTTCAAAATTTTTTATACCATGCTTCCCTAATTTGTTTAAGAAACCTTTTTATAGGAAAGCATGGTATGAGATTTATTTACTATTTTTTTAAATATTTATATATTTGACACATTACTTTATCAAAAGTGAATGATTATCACCTAAAGGTAATGGGTTTTACACTTTATTCTAGAAATAGATTATCGTTCCAGCTGCTGTAAAGTCAAAGGGAAACGCTCTGGCAAGGAAGTATTCCATAAGAAGCCCCTTGGAAGACGTCGGCACTTAATGAGCAATTTCGCAAGAAGCGAAACGGCGAATTTAGTGTCCGCTACGTCTGGAACGGAGCGA
>CAJUHN010000316.1 GCA_910585935.1 uncultured Lachnospiraceae bacterium
AACGGAGCGAAAGCGCGGCTTCGTTGGAATATATCCTTCTCAGAGCGGAAACTCAAGACAACTCTATAACAAGACTTTTCATGATCTAGTTAAGTACAAATTATTTATCAAATTCTCTGCTTTTTAGAGAAAAAATAATATATATTATATATAGGAGGAATAATTATGCTTATTAAGAATGGTGTTGTACTCACTGAAACAGGAAATTTTGAAACAAAGAATGTCTATACAAAAGACGTTTTCATCACAAAAGAGGAATCAGATGGAGAAACTATTGATGCAAAAGGCTGTTATATTCTGCCGGGATTGATTGATTTACATTTTCATGGATGTAATGGATATGACTTTTGTGATGGAACAATAGAGGCAGTAAAAGAATTAGCGGAATATGAAGCCAAAAGTGGTATTACTTCTATTTGTCCAGCTTCTATGACTCTTGGAGATGAGGCTCTAGAAAAAATTTTTGCTGCTGGAGCTGCTTATCAGAAAAACCCTTCTGAAGTAGGAGCAGATTTAGTTGGAATTAATATGGAAGGTCCTTATGTTTCTGATTCTAAAAAAGGTGCTCAAAATGGTTTATATCTTCATTTACCTGAAGTTTCTCATTTTAAGCATATGAATGAATGTGCAAATCATCTCATTCGCTTAGTAACTTTAGCTCCTGAATTAGAAGGTTCTATGGAATTTATAGAAGCTTTATCAAAGGAAGTTGCTATTTCTGTAGGTCATACTTGTGCAGACTTTGATACGGCAAAAGAAGCTTTTGATAAAGGAGCTTCTCATGTAACTCATCTTTATAATGCGATGAATCCCTATACTCATAGAAATCCGGGAGTTTTAGGTGCTGCTTGTGATAGTTCTTGGGTGACAGTAGAATTAATCTGTGATGGTATTCATTTACACCCTTCTACTATTCGCACTACTTTTAAAGCTTTTGGAGAGGAAAATATTGTTTTAATCAGCGACAGTATGATGGCGACAGGGCTTTCTGATGGACAGTATTCTTTAGGAGGTCAAGCTGTTACAGTAAAGGGTTCTACTGCTACTCTTGCAGATGGTACTATCGCAGGAT
This sequence comes from uncultured Lachnospiraceae bacterium, assembly GCA_910585935.1. Classification (GTDB taxonomy): domain Bacteria; phylum Bacillota; class Clostridia; order Lachnospirales; family Lachnospiraceae; genus MGBC136627. The sequence goes on from CAJUHN010000316.1 coordinate 1,073, forward strand.
CTGTTACTAATTTATTTCAATGTATGAAAAAGGTCGTTTCCTTTGGAATTCCTTTGGCTACTGCTGTGAAATGTGCGAGTATGAATCCAGCGAAAAAGCTTGGAATTTATGAATCCTATGGAAGTCTTACTCCTGGCAAATATGCCAATATTTTGATTGTAGGAAAAGATTTAGAATTAAAACATGTTATTTTAAGAGGAAAACTTTTATATTAAAACGTATTTTTAAAATATTTTTAGAGTGTTTATCAATAGAAAGGGGGAAAATATGAAGTTTTATCTCGTTCGTCATGGTTCTCAAATAAGTCCATTGTGTAATGATAATACAGATTTAAGTAAAAATGGAATCCTAGAAATCCAAAAATTAGGTCAGCGGCTTTCCTCTTATTCTATTGATGTTATATATTCTAGTCAACTAAAAAGAGCAATACAATCTGCTGAAATTATCAGAACACAGATTTATCAAAAGACAGGTTTTTTATTGGAACATCATATTAGAAATGCTTTACAGGAGATGGATTTTGGGGAGCTGACTGGTTTAGCGGACAAAACTATTTCAGAACATTATAAAGAATTTATGGAAAAACGCTATACCCTACCGGGTGATTGGGCTTATCCAAATGGTGAATCTAAGCAAGAAGTGTTTACACGTTTTTTTCCGATAATACAAGAGGCGATAAAAAAATATCCTCATAAAAATGTCGTGTTTGTAACACATGGTTGGGCGATTCGCTCTGTCTTAGAAAGGTTATTTTTCCAAGGACAAAATGTTGGCATATATCTTGGAAAGAATTTTAAACGAGGAAGTTTAACAGAAATTGATTATGAAGAAGAAACACATCGCTTTTTTTTACAACGCTTTAATGATTATGCCCATTTAGAATCCCATTTTATAAGTGAGTGTTAAAAAACACTCACTTATATTTATATTCTTCTCCTGCTTTAAAATTATAGATAGGCTTTATGATATTTATAATTTCTGCAGTGGGTTCAATATTCTTTATGATATCTTCCATATTTTTATAAGCCATCGGACACTCATCTAGAGTTTCTGCATTGACAGATGTGGTATAAATGCCTTTCATCTGTTTTTTAAACTCTGATACAGTAAAACTATTCTTTGCCTCTTTCCGTGACATTAAACGCCCTGCTCCATGTGGTGCGGAATAATTCCAATCTGGATTTCCTTTTCCAATACAGATTAGAGAGCCATCTCTCATATTGATTGGAATTAATAGCTTTTCTCCTTCTTTTGCAGAAACAGCACCTTTTCTTAAAATCATAGTTTCTAAGTCGATATAATTGTGTATAGTCGTGAATTCCTCTTCTATTTTTAATTTCATTCCTTTTATTATTTCATTCATCATCGCTTTTCGATTCCATACAGCAAATTGTTGGATAAGACGCATATCATAAATATAGTCTTCTAAAAGAGAGCCAGATACATATGCGAGTATTTTAGGAATTGTAGTTTTTATCTGTGATTTTAATTCCGAAATAGCTTTTTGAATCTCTTTTTCTCTGCCTTGTTCTTTATAAGAAGTAATTAATGCGTCGATATCTTTTTTTGTTGTTCCATTCAGTGCTTTAAAAGCCTGTTCTTGATAAAATTCAGCCACCTCTAACCCTAAATGTCTGCTTCCAGAATGAATGACCAAATAAATTTTTCCTTCTTCGTCTTTGTCTGCTTCAATAAAATGATTTCCCCCTCCTAAAGTTCCCAAACTTCTTTCAGCATGATTTAAATTAATTTTTCCTTCTTTTAAACAGCGCAATTTTGTCAGATCAATTTCTTCATTAAAGCGATGAGGTGTTTCTCGAATCATATAGCCTGAAGGAATTTTTTCATAAATCAATTTATCCAGTTTTTCTAATTCTATATGTTTATTTTTTATCTGTATGGTTTCCATTCCACATCCAATATCTACTCCAACTAAATTAGGCACTACCATATCTTTTATTGTCATGGTTGTCCCTATCGTACATCCTGCTCCCGCATGAACATCTGGCATGATTCGGATTTTTGAATCTTTTGTAAACTCTTGATCACATAACATTTGGATTTGTTTTAATGCTCCTTCTTCTACTACATCAGTGAATACTTTTGCTTGATTATACTTCCCTTCCACTAATTGCATAAAGTTCCGCCTTTCTATGAAATAAATTGTCTATGAATCAATTCTAATGTTGTTTTTAGTTCTTGTATGGGAAGCTGTCCGGGAGCAGAAGCAGTGCCCACACTGGCAAAAGTCACTGCACTTCCTGTCAGTTCTCCACATATCCTGCTAATACATCCCATCCCATTCATAGACATAGTAATAATTGGTTTTACTGCATATTTTTCTAACATTTCCTGTGTTGCATCTAATAAAATAATCACATCTTTCTTCTCTTTTGGCATAACAGCTATCTTTATTATATCTGCATTTAGATCCTGCATAGAAATTAATCGGTTTAATATCTCTTTTTTAGAAGGCGTCTGAAAAAAATCATGGTAAGAAGCAATGACTAAACAATGATTTTTTTGTATCTGTTTAATAAGTGTCTTCATATCCCTTCCAAAAGAAAATGCTTCTATATCGATTATATCCACATACCCACATGAAGAAAGAAAAAGCATCTGTTTTTGATAATCTTCAAAGTTTATTTCCTCTTCTCCTCCTTCTTTTTTAGTACGAAGTGTCACTAAAAGAGGCATTTCTTTTATTATTTCTCTGATATGTTTTAAAATATGTATGATATCTTCCTCTTCTCTCTCTTCCTGATACCAATCTATTCTCCATTCTAATAAATCACAACCACAAGCTGATATTTTTTCTGCCTGTTTCCAGATTTCTTCCTTTGTTTTTTCTATAATAGAAACACATATTTTAGGTATTCCACTTCCTATTATAATATTTCTTACTTGAATACTCTGTTGCATCCTTGCCTCCTAAAACTTTCTGTTTTTGTGTTACTTTCTATAAAATAAAAATGAGATTCTATTATTGTCTTATTCTACCATAAGACAATTATTATGTCTATGCAATTCTTCTATTTTAGTTCTATAGATTGATAATTGTTTGGGAAACATTTTGACAGAGGGTTCGACGAAGGAGAGAACCTATTCCAACGAAACCGCGCTTTCGCTCCGTTCCAAACGTAACGGACACTAAATTCTCGGCGCGTCACCGCACCGCTCATTAAGTGCCGACGTTTTCCAAGGGG
>CAJUHN010000317.1 GCA_910585935.1 uncultured Lachnospiraceae bacterium
TCTGTTTGCTAAGTGCCGACGTCTTCCAAGGGGCTTCTTATGGAATACTTTCTTGCCTTCGCTTGTTAATTGGCGGTTCTAGGTTGTGAAAAGTGAATGTTATGAGATAGAATGAGAAGGGTGAAGGGAAAGGAAATATACTTATAAAATACAAAAAGGGAGAAGAAATGAACAGTATAGTAATTGGAGTTGCTGGCGGTTCTGCTTCAGGAAAGACAACCGTTGCAAACAGACTAAAAGAGGAATTTAAAGAGGACGTGGAATTAATAGGGCATGATAATTATTATTGTGCACATGATAAGCTGAGTTTTGAGGAGAGGACAAAATTAAATTATGATCATCCTCATGCTTTTGAAACAGAGTTTATGATTGAACATATAAAAGCGTTAAAGGAAGGAAGAGAAATAAATCGTCCTATCTATGATTTTGTGACACATAATCGAGCAAAAGAAACTGTATTAGTGAAGCCTGCTAAAGTGATTATTGTAGAGGGGTTTTTAATTTTTGAAAATCCAGAGTTAAGGGAGTTAATGGATATTAAAATATTTGTGGATACGGATGCGGATATTCGATTAATACGAAGGATTTTAAGAGATGTAAAGGAAAGAGGCAGGAGTCTAGAATCTGTTATTACACAGTATGAGCAGACAGTAAAACCTATGCATGAACAATTTGTAGAGCCTTCTAAAAAATATGCGGATATTATTATTCCAGAAGGGGGTCACAATGAAGTTGCAATGTCTATGTTAATGGACAAAATGAAATCTATTTTAGCACGATCAGGTAGGTGAGAAGTTTAGGTGTGGTGATGAGAGATGATTAGATATGCGAATGAAGATGATTTAGAGATATTAATGAAATATGATAAGCATATTAGGGAAAAGGAATTGAAGGATAGTATCAATAATAAAAGAATTTTAGTGATGTTTATAAATGATGTTTTCATCGGATGGCTAAGATATAATTTATTTTGGGATAGTGAGCCTTTTATGAATATGCTGTATTTTTTAGAAGGATATAGAGGGAAAGGATATGGTGGACAATTAATTCATTATTGGGAAGAGGAGATGGTAAAAAGTAATTATAAAAGAGTTTTGACTTCTACTTTATCAAATGAGAGAGCACAATTCTTTTATCGGAAAAATGGTTATGTTGACTGTGGAGCGTTATTATTGCCTCATGAGCCTTTGGAGATTATTTTCTTAAAAAATTTAGGATGAGGGTTTTTTTGTGGTAGTTGTATTATGGAGGAATAGTTATAATAGATAGAATTATGGGAGAAATCGGTTTTGAAAATGTAGAAGAAATGAAAGATGAATAAAATAAAAAGGTAGGAAAATATGTGAAACCAATTAAAAAAATAGCTGTCATTCATGATGTTTGTAGTGTCGGAAAGGCAGCGCTCACTAATATTATACCAATACTCAGTGTGATGGGCATTGAGGTATGTCCCATTTTGACTTATTTATTATCCACACATACAGGAGGATATGGCAAACCTGTTATGTGCCCATTTCCTGATTTTATGAGGGATTGTGCAGATCATTATAAAAGAGAAGATATCAGTTTTGATGCTGTTTTAATCGGGTATTTAGGGACAGAAGAGGCGATAGAATCTGCGGTTTATTTTATGGATCAATTAAGAGTGGGGAAGGTTATTCTAGATCCTATTTTTGGGGATAATGGGAGATTATATAGTAATTTTAAAGAGGATTATGTGAAAAAGCTGAAAAGGTTGATTTCGTTTTCAGATGTTATTTTGCCGAATTATACAGAAGGATGTTATCTTATAAGGGAAAGGGGAGAGAAAATAGAGAAAGAATGGGAAGAGTTGAGGGAAGGGCTTTTAAAGTTAGGGGCGAAAAATATAGTAGTGACAAGTATTCCGGGAAAGCAGAGAGAGAATATTCAGATTGGTTATGGAAATGAGAAAATAAGTAAGAGAAAAGAATGGAAGAGGGAAGAAAAGAGTTTTCATGGGACAGGAGATATTTTCGCGGCGGTGTTTTGCGGAACGTATTTACAGACAGAGGATTTAGAAAAAAGTGTAGAAGAAGCGCATAAATTTGTGAGTTATTGTATAAAAATAAGTAGTCAATATGATTATGAGGAAAGAGAGGGCGTTTTATTAGAGAAATGTCTGTCTTATTTTTTTGATGAATGAAAAAGGATAATAGGATACTTGAAGATTAGAGATTTAGAAGGGACTTATGAATGAAGAGAAAATGGTTATTATTACTTTTCCCGATAGCGTTAATTTTATTAACTATCACAAGAAACAATCCTTGGATTGCAGAATTTATATTCGCAAGGGGGATTTATAAATATTATGCATTAGTATGGAGTTCTATTACACAATGGATACCATTTTCCTTGATGGAATTAGGAATTATTTTGCTTCCAGCAGCAGTGATAGGCTGGGTGTTGTGGGTGATTGTGCGATTAGTGAAGAGCAAAAAAGATAGAATAAAATTTCTTTTAAGACAAATATTATCTGTTTTATGTTTGGGAAGTGTGGTCTTTTTTTGGCTTACGGTTACTTGTCTGGTAAATTATAATCGCTATACTTTCACACAGATCAGTGGATTAGAGGTAAGGGCTTCTTATAAAGAAGAACTTTATGAATTGTGTTTAGAACTGACGCAAAAAGCTAACACTTTAAGAGAACAGTTAAAAAAAGTGGATGAAGAGGGGGCGATGGCATTAGAAGATAATTCGGTGAGAGAATTATCGAAAACAGCACGTATTGCTTATCAGAAATTAGGAGAGGAATATGATGTTTTTACTTATAAGACAGCTTATACGAAACCGATTTATTTTTCGAGGGCGATGTCTTATACTGATTTAGTGGGAATATATTGTCCATTTACAATGGAAACTAATGTTAATATAGATGTATCGGAGTACTCAAGAGCTTCTACTATGACTCATGAATTAGCACATTATTATGGATTTATGAGAGAAGATGAAGCGAATTTTATTAGCTATTTAGCTTGTATTAATTCAGATTCGTTGGAATTTCAATATAGTGGAGTTATGTTAGGTTTGATTCATGCTACGAATCAATTATATCAAGTGGATTTAGAAAAATATAGGGAGATTTGGGGACAATATAATGAAGGTGTGAGAACAGATTTAGTACAGAATAATTTATATTGGCAGGAATTAAGAGAAAGTAAGATAAGACAGATTTCGGAAACAGTAAATGATGCTTATCTAAAGGCGAATCATCAAGAAGATGGAGTGAAAAGTTATGGAAGAATGGTAGATTTATTATTGGCTTGGCATAGAAAGCAGACAGAATGATTTTGTATATGCGCAGGAGTGGAGATTATTATGAAAAAAAAGACGGAAAAGGGATATAAGAGGGTTAGCTTGAAGATGGCAGTTTTATTTGTCAGTATTTTTTTGTCAGGCTGTCAAAGAGGAAACACTGTTCCAATCGTGGAAGATGCTGATAGTGGAATGATATCAGAATCATCTAGTACAAAAACAGAAGATATGACAGAAAGTGATTTGGCTTTGGATAATAGAAAAGAGGAAGAAGAGGTTTCTATCGTGACAGCAAGATATGAACAGGATAAAATTCTTATCACTTATCCGCAGTTTGAAGAGATAGAAAAAGATTTATCGATTGAGAAGATAAATGAACAGATAAAGCAGGATGCGCTTAAAATTTTGGAATTTTATGAGGTTATAAAAGAGGATACTTTAGAAGTTTCTTATGAAATCAAAGGTTCTTTTAAAACAGATATTTCTATTGTCTATAAAGGATATTATTTGAAAAAGGGTGCTTCTTATCCTATCAATATTATTTATACGAGTAATTTGGAGCTAAAAGATGTGAGCAGGTATAATCTAGCTGAGAGAGTGGATTTAGAGCAGATGGCACAAAATATTGTAGATGGGAAGTATCAGATAGTTGAAAAAGATAAGAGAGAATTTTCAGAGGCAATCGAACAGGAAATCATGCGATATACGAAAGAAGAATGGATAGAGAATCTGAAGAAAACGGATTTTAGAGAAACCTCTTATGAAGCATATCCAGAATGGTTTTCTTATTGGGAGTGGAAGGGGGAAGAGAGAATCGATTATTTTATTATTCCAGTGATACATGCATTAGGAGATTATGTGATAATACAAGTAGAGGGAGAGGATTTGAAAGAGTAGGATAAAGGGGGAAGATGTTATCAAAGGTACGCTTACGGCAAGGGATATTCCAGCGAAGCCGCGCTCTCGCTCCGTTCCAGACGTAGCGGTACTAAATT
>CAJUHN010000318.1 GCA_910585935.1 uncultured Lachnospiraceae bacterium
TCATCGCCTTTATCACATCTATGGTCTGTTTTGCTACCTCTGGCAGAATCTTTGTGGAAAGCGGTATCTTAGCGATATAATACATTTTATTCTCTTTTATCCCATATTCTCCATAAATCTGTTGTAAATAATCTATATCAATGATAAAAACATTCTTATATTGTGTGCATTTCTCCATTAATAGATAGTTGAGCTTTCTAATCTGAAATAAAAAAGAATCTGGTGTTTTGTTTCCATAATTGCCAAATACCCTATCATCGATCTGTGTGAAATTAAACTGTAAAATCGTTGTCTTGTACTGTTGATTGACCCGATTCCAATAACCTTCTAAAGAGGTTATGATCTGATTGGCAAAATCCGACCGATTCGTACTCTGACAAAACGCTTCATAAAGTTTTTCTGTGCATAACCAAAATAAAGTAAAATCTGGTGTCATCTGATATAGTTCTGAGCTATCATCCATGACCTGTGCATCGATCTGATTATAATCTGCATCAAATACCGTTAATGCGATTTTTTCTTCATAAGCATAACCCTTTATCGCCTTTGCCAAATGCTGTGTCGCACAGTTTCCGAGTATTGCCAGAGAATAGAAATCGGTACAAGTATCTGTCGATTTTTTGCAATTTTTTTCTAATTCTGCAAATTTCATTTAGTCTTATTCCTCCAAATTTTTTTATAATAGTTTAACTTATTATGCTACTTAAATAATTAGCTGATAAAATGACTAAAAATTTCATACTCTTTTTCTTCCATCCTCTTTTCTATCAATGACAAAAGATTTTTTAATAATATATGAAAATAAATAATTTCTGGCTGAAATATATCTAAATTTGCTGTTCCAAAGCTTCCTTCTTCATAATGCTAATAATAATCATTCTGATAAAATTCTGGATAGCTCTAATAATTTAGTAAAAATAATTCTAATATATCCTGAAAAATACTTACTGTAACACCAGATAAAATAGCAATCCCTTTCTTTCTATCATTCTTTTTATTATTTCTTATGTTTTTGTAAAATATATTGGCTATCAAATGGATATTCTAATTCTCTCATTCCAAATCACTCCTTTATAAAAAACTTTTTCTCATTTTGTGATTATTGCACTTAAACATTTATCTAATAAAGGTACAAAAGATATTTTATTTTTTTCACAAAATTCATATACAGCTTTCTTCACACCAGTCCAATTATAAGAATCAAAATCATGAATAAAAATATAACCTCCATGAGATAACCTCGGATAAAAATACTCCAAACCATGATATGTAGGTTGATATAAATCCACATCTATACTGACAAAACAAAATTTTTCTTCTATTCCTTTCGCAGTATCTGGAAAATATCCTTTTTTTACTATAACAGAATTTGGTTCTATCATTTTTTTCATCACTATTTGAACAGAAGTATCTTTAAACTCTTCCATTCCCCCTAAAATAGTATCTTTTTCATTTTTATCATTATTATGAAATCCTTCAAATGTATCAAATAAATAAAGTTTTCTATCTGGTAACATTTGATTTAAACATGCAGAAAATTCACCTTTATATACTCCTAATTCCGCCATACTTCCCCAAATATTTCTTTCTATTATAGTACTCATACAATTTCTCATCATAGCATAACGCGGTTCTTGCCATTTTAAATCTAATCGCATAAATGTAATAATCTTTTCTTCTGATACTCCATAAGAGATTAATTGTCTTTTCATTTCCTCTTCATACTCTGCCAATGATATAACAATAAAATCATACTCTAATTCTTTCACTTTTTCGGGAGATAAAATAGGAATTTTATTTTCCCCATTCCAAATCTTCTCACAATTATCTAAAAATGCCACTACTTGATATTGTTTTGTATCTAAAGAATATTGTACAAACCTTCCCATCCCTGAATACCCAAAAATAATAATCTTTTGCATAAATCTTCTCCTTATCTTAAATTTTCTTGCTCGTTTCATTCTCCGTCTACATAGCCACCATAACATCTAAAATTTGAAAATTATCCTTTATACAAATTTGGTCTATCTTGATCTCCATCTGCTTTAAAAATAGCGAATTTACTTTTATATTTTGTAGAATACCAAATCTGGACATTAGAACATTCAAATGGCTCAAAATAATTTGGCAGTATATTTCCATCCTCTTTTTTATTTTCTATAAATCCTGCTTTTTTCATAATCTCATCCTCTATACCACCCTCTAAAAAATCAATATATTCTGCATCATACTCCTCTAATAGTTTATCTACATGTTCTGCAAGATATAAGATCTTTTCAAGTTCACCTATCCAATCCACAATTCTCAGAATACTAATACCTTCTATTTTAATCTCTCTCATCACAAAAAAAGAAGTACTTTTTGTTTTCGTTCCTTCTATTATTGCCATTATTTTATAATCATAAATCGGATGATGCAGATATCGATGAATAATAAACTCCTTTGACTTATGCGGAAAATATTCTATGTTATTATAATAATCCCAATTAAAATTCTCTTCTAATTCCTCTTTTGTTTTTATTTGTATTAATTTAGAATTATAATGATATCTTAATATCGGAATTTTTTTATTATGTATCTTTGCTATTTTATATTCTTGTTTATCTGCCAATCGATAATAATGTTTCATACAGTCCACTTGAAACCCCATAAATTCATAAATAACTTTTGTAGTTTTTAAATTGATTCCATTGCAAGAAACCCTTCCCTCTGTCTTCTGTATAAGATATTCTAACAATTCGACTCCCAAAAATGGACTTTTTCCTTTTAGCGCTTTCCACAGCGCTAACATGATATCTTCTTTTAACGAATCCCCATACATAATAAATCCTAAAATTGCTATAATCTTTTTATCACTTTGAGATTTTGCTAATACAAACTGTATTTGATTTCCCCTTCTATATTGCCACTCAAATAATTCCTTATTTACTGCTAAAATATGATTTTTACTCCACTCTTGATCAATAAATTCCATAATATCCTTTTCGTCTTCTACAGAAGCCATTGTTATAAAATAATCTTTCATATTTATCTCCAAATTATATTTTATTTTTAATTTTAAATACAAACTTCATATCTTTTTATATTTCTATAATTTTCACTTTTAGGAGGAAAATCATTCGTATCTAATCGTGGCAGACAATATTTATTATCGGATAATAAATCTGCAATTCTAACATCTGTGGTCAATCCTAATTCACATCCCTTTCCTTTAATATATTCTATCATCTCTTGATTATAAGAACCATAGGGATAATTCATCACCCATCTATCTACTTCAATAAAATCTGACATAGCCTCTAAAGATTTATCAATATCTTTCTGCATTTCCTGCTCTGATAATTCCCCTAACCACTTATGATCATATCCATGAATTCCTATAAACATTCCAGAACTTTTCATGTATCTTATCTGTTCATATGTTAAATATAATTCATATGCAAATTTCTCTTCTGATAATCCTAAATATTTTTGAAAAAGTTTAGAGGAAATTATATTTCTTAACCTTTCTGGCAAAGCTGTCTGCAAAATTCTCTTTACAAATATGACCTCTTTATTATCAAACCTTTCATCTTTCGCATATATCCTATAAAGTTCTCTATTCGATGGAAAATCATATTCTTTTCCTCTATAATAATCTAACTCTTCACATAAATCCTTTATAATATCTCGTATCTTAGCACTCGCTAAAATAAAATGTATCTTATTCACATCTAATAATTTATGTTCAATAAATGTTTTTCCTGGAATAAAAAAAGACCCCTGTATTCCCTCCTTTTGTAAAATCGGAAATACATTACTATAATGATCACAATATCCATCATCAAAAGTCAGAAGTACTGCATCTTCTGGTAATTCATAATTTTCTGTAACACTTTCTAAAACTTGTTCCATCGTAACAATCTGAAAATTTTCCTTTAAATATTGTATCTGTTGTTGAAAAAATTTTAAATCTAAAGCTTTAATTTCTGGAAAGCGGCTATATTTTAATCTTCTCACATAATGATACATGATAATATACATTTTTCCTTCCTCCTGTTTTCTTCCTACTTATGTATTAAAAAGGTAAACCTTTTGAGAATTTTAAAAATGTTATTATCATTTATAAAATATCACTTTTTCAATTTATAAAGTATAATTGTTTTGTGTACAAATTAATGAAAGGGTCGCAGAGGGAAGGAACGATTCCAACGAAGCCGCGCTCTCGCTCCGTTCCAGACGTAACGGACACTAAATTCTCGGCACGTGACCGCACCGCT
>CAJUHN010000319.1 GCA_910585935.1 uncultured Lachnospiraceae bacterium
GGACTGGACAGAATATCGCTCCGGGAAGGAATGCGTTCTCGATAAAGAATACACCGGTTGATAATATTGGTCGTCATAGACCAACAATGCTTTCGCCTGATCAGATGCCAGAAGTTGCTCCTATAGACATGTCTGTTCCGCAAAATGGAATAAGAGATTATTCGATTACGACTTATGGTAATACTAATATTAATCCTGTGATAGAAGGAAAATATTTAGTACCTAAAGATCTACAGATTAAAGGATATGATAATAGAATTACATTACAAACTGATTTATATCATGATTTTCCACGTTCATTTGATGAACAAATAGTTAAAGATGGTTGGTTATATGGTACATCTGGTAATAGTAGGATGATGATTGCCCCTGGAACTGTAAATGGAGCTAATGGTGTATATACCGTTGGAATAAATACTGAAACAGGAATAATATATCATAGAAATTTTTATGAATGGAATGATTTTCTAAGAAAATTTCATTTTCCGATAATGCCTTACTAATAATTGATGAGTCCATTAAAAAAATGTATTTTATCCCCTTTCAAAAGCATCTGTAAGGCGTTAATCTCTGATAAAAAAGACTTTTTTAAGTGGACGCATTGATTGAGTTTGTTAATGGAAGCATATACATAATTTGTTTGCGACTTAGCAAACTCAATTATTTTACAATAAAATATTTAATAGTCTATAATACATATTATATTTGTATGCATAGATATAACAATAAACAGTATGAAAGAAGTGTTTTTTTATAATTGGAAAAGAGAACCTGTAATGCAATGGTCTGATTTAAATATAATTGGTGTTGAGGAAGCTGGTCTTGTATCTTTTGATGTGAAAGTTTCAAAATCAATTTTTGAAGCATCAATTAGAATAAAAACAGAATTGAGTGAGTTAATTGACTTTAAAGAAAATCTGGCTAAATTGTTCGAACAGAATATTCTTGTTGTTGTATTTACTTCATCCGATGAAGATATAAAGATAGAATTAAGGAGAGAAAAATCTGGACGCATTTATCAACGTTTTTGGATTAGAGAATTGAGTGCAAGAAATAATCTGACTGTAAATGATTATTTTGATCAAACGTTCCTACCAGAATTGATAGATGAGATAAATAATTTCATAATGCAATAAATCGTATGAGTAATATAAGTATTATAAATAGCGATAGATCATTTGCTATTCGTTTTTTCAATTTTAAATATAATGATGATAGTGATTATAATTATTTCCAGTATAAACTCTGTATTGAGAATGCAACATTTAAAGTGTCTACTGATACTTATTCTTTTGTTGATGAATTATATAGGTTTAGAGAAAATTTGATATCTTTTTTGAGGAAAGAAATAAAAATCATACACTTTGCTCCTTTAGAAGGAATGTGGCAAATAAAACTTTCATGGAGGGATGCAGAAATAATTTCTTTAGAAGGAGGAATCAGTGATATAGAAAATATTAGGAGTAGCTTAGAATTTCATGTTTTTTTGAGTATAAGAGATTTATTGAAGACTGCCAAGGAATTAGGCGATTTCTTATTATTGTATAATAAAAAATCCATTTAGAGTCAAGAGTTTTACCTTCATGTAAGTTGGTCGAAGACTAATTATATTGAAGGTAACTTGTTTTATAATGGTTGTAAAATGTCTTTTCGAGGAGCAGGTATTAGACCTATGTTGTATTTTCACTTTTTACTTAATCGTTAATTATTTCTGTAATGAAAAGAATCTTGTTTTTAATTATGATTACAGCGTTTTTTGTTACACAGAATGTCTGCTATGCTCAGCAAAATGAATTGAAGATAGAAGATGTTAAAAGTATTTGGATATATCATTATTTTGATTCTATAGGGCATACTAGAGGGAGTATCTATCGCAAATTTCGAGAATTAGAAGCCAATAATACACCTAAAATTTTATTAGATTCTGTATTTGTAGATTCTTTTAAATACACTCTTATTAAATCTGCAAAAAATAAGAAATTGTTACCCAGTAAGTGCGGGAAAAATCTTATTTTCGCTCAATTTGTGCTGAGTAATAACAGTACTCGAAATATTATTATTGCTTCTAATGGTGTTTTCGATTATTTTATTGGAGGTAGAGGATATTTCTTTATTGAAAGTTCTGATAAACGGAATAAAATCATGTGGATGAATAACTATTTTAACAAAATAGTGGATAAAATAAACTCCATTGTAAAACAATGATAAGTAAGGTTCTTATATAGAACAAATCAAGTAGGAAGAAAGGTAAGTCCTTGATAAAGTGCTTGTATAAACGGAGAATCATTGTGGAAATTTAATAATTCCATAGCGATTCTCTGTTTATATGGGCATTTTATTGAGGACTTACTCTATTATTTGGGTGGTAATTATGAATTGGATATTGACAGTATGGGTGCGCAGGAAAGATAAAACCATATTCTGGTAATTATATAATTGTTATAAAGCATTATTTTTAATTTATATAATATGTGTATCGGAGTTTGTGAAGGAATTTTTATGAATTTTGGTACGCATTCAAAGATATAGACTATATTTGTAATTAAGACGTTTTAAATACAATAATAGAGAATGAAAGAACAAATGAAAAGAATAATGACAATACTTTCTGAACGATTGGATAAGTATGGTTTTAAGAAAAAAGGATATAATTATTTTGTGCGAATGGCTGATGAGAAAACAATTCAGAACATAGGATTTAGTATTGCTACGCATGGAGAAAAACACGCTTTTTATTTGAGCCCGAGTCCTGGAATCGTATACAAAGATGTATCAGAACTAGAGATGCAATTAAGAAATTTAGGGGTATCTAAATATCCTGATTATGTAGGTGCTATGCTGTGTTCGCCTATTGGCTATTTAATGCCTGCAAGAGACTATATAGAATGGAAATTTATGTTGAGTGAAGATAATATAGCCGAAGAGGTTAATGCGATGGCTGATGCTATCATAGAATATGGAATTCCTTATATGGAAAAGCTAGTGGATAGAGATGAGGTAGTTTACGGCATGGAAATAGGGAAATATGGGGGAGCACGAGAGTTTGTACTACCAATACTTCATTATTTACGGGGTAATAGTCAGCGCGCATTAGAATGCATAAATGAATTCATAAAAAAGTTCTCTGCTACTTCTCATTTAGAAGATTATGAAGCAGATGTTTTAAAGCGATTGTTAGGGGAGAATGATAGACTTTATGAAATTAATAATAATGGATTAAAGTCTTATTTAGACTTTGCTGATAATTGTAAACAGATGATGAATTGTCATGATCGTTGAAGATAAAGAGTCAATAGTTGTTTGTTGTATACCAGTGACGAGAGAGGATATTCTTGTGTTATTTTTGTCAATTGACTCAGACAAATAGGAATTTATTCAAGCCCATATATTTACCAAATACCATAAAAGTATGAAAAGATTATTTATATTAGGATGTTTTGCAATGTTTATGTTAGGATCTTCCTGCATACATAAATACGTTGTAAATAGAGATAGTATGAATGGAGAAGTGTATGAACTGCAAGTCCATAATCTTCAGGAAATCCCAGAAGATATATTGGACAATATAGACAAAATGGGGGTAGATGAATCTGCGATACTCAACGAATATGAAGGGAAATATCTTAATTTTATCTTTAAAATTAACCCAGAAGAATTTGATCTTGTGGGGAAGAAAGTTGCCTTTTTAAAAGTAGGTAATAAGGCGGGTTATTTTGATAGTACACGTTCTCCCGAACGTGAAGGCACAACTGTGGGGGGGAGTGGACTGTATATCTTTGACACCACACAAAAAACGAAGAGCGGTGGTTATGACGCTGCAGTCTCATGCTGGAGTAAGATGCTATTGCCCATAGATTTAGTCGTGGAAAGATTGAGTAAACGGGAATAAAATCTTTTGTTTAGGATAAGATGGCAGGAAGAGAACAGGGCTTGTTTTCTTCCTGCTTTTTGTTTTATAAGGAACTTTCAAAGAATAAGGATTGTGCAGGATGCTCTTAATGACACGGAAAAAGTTCACCATGTATGAGTGATGGCTACAACGTGTCGTGAAGCAAATTACACCTGACTTGACAACGGTTTATACCAATCCGAACTATCCTTATGCCGTGACGGGTTTGGCTCCTGTTGAAGACAATCCGGTGAAATCTGAACTTGACATCACCTATACTGCCGGTGAGCGTCCTTCCGTTATCACGCAAGATGGAAAGAAAGCTGTGTTGACGTATAATGCCAATCACGACCGTATCCGTATGC
>CAJUHN010000320.1 GCA_910585935.1 uncultured Lachnospiraceae bacterium
GCGCATAACCGAGCGAAGGCAAGGAAGTATTCCAAAAGAAGCCCCTTGGAAGGCGTCGGTGAACCCATTGAGTTCAGAGAATTTAACCTCATCAAGGAAGTTCCCCGCTTCTAAGCCGCCAAGGCGAAAGCGGTGGGTTGGGACTTCCTTGTTTCCGTGGGAGTGCAGACTCCCACGGAAAAGCTGCGATAGCAGCTATGAGGTTATGAGCAAGTAGCGAAGCGGATTGCGAATATCCGATTTGACTAGGCTACGTCTGGAATGGAGCGAGAGCGCGGCTTCGCCTAAATACTTCCTTGCCGTAGCGACCCTTTCGTCAAAATTTTCCAGTAGAACCAAAACCACCTATTCCTCTTTGAGTTTCTGCTAAGTGATCTGTTTCTTCAAAAATTCCGAACAAATATGGGGTGAAAATAATTTGTGCGATTCTCTCTTTACAAGAAATTGTCTGAGGATTTTTAGAGTGATTGTGTAAAGGAATGAGGATTTCTCCGCGGTAATCGGAATCGATAACACACACTTTATTGGCAGGAGCGAGTCCACACTTGGTGGCGAGTCCGCTTCTAGAATAAATTAAACCTGCATAACCAATCGGAATTTCCATCGCTATTCCAGTAGGAATTAAAACGGTTTCTCCGGGAGAAATTGTGATAGGTTCTTCTAAGTAGGCATAGATATCTGCACCAGCGGAATATTCTGTTCCATAAGTGGGAATAACAGCATTTTTTTGTAATTTTTTAATGGGTATGGTTTCTTTTAACATAAGTATCTCCATTTCTTGTATTATTCTGCAAAAAAGGGGAGATATATGTCAAAGGATTCAAAAACATATATCTCCCGAAAAGGGGAATTTCCCAATCATTATTCCGAAGGCTGCCAGAAGACGAGTTCGCCTTTCTGTAAAGAATCTGGAACTAAAATGACGCGCTGGTTAGCAGAACCTCGAAATATTAAATTGGCATTTTTTAATTCTTCTATGAATTTTCCATCTACTAAAACATCTAAATAAGAGAGGAACTCCTTCGTTTGTGGATATTTAGGATACATTATTTCTAAAATATCTCTATCGAAAAGATAGCCTGTCCAACACCAGATGTTCTTATCAGGATATTCCTTTTTTATCTGTCTTAACAACGGTAAAAGAGCTTCTTGATTCACAGGTTCAAAAGGTTCTCCGCCTAATAGGCTAAAACCCGCTACATAAGAAGGTTTCAGATAAGAAAGGATACAATCTATGGTTTCTTGTGTGAATTCTTTTCCATAATGAAAATCCCAAGCTTCTTTATTAAAACAGTTCTTACAATGGTGGGTACAGCCACTCACAAAAAGAGAAACACGAATACCAGCTCCATTTGCCACATCATATTGTTTGATATCTGCATAATACATAAAGATTCCTCCGAATTCTCAAAATAAAGAAAAAACACATGTTTCCATATCTAAAATATTATAACATATTTCACAAAAAATTACAAGTGAAGAACTCTTGATTTTATTTCTTTTGTTTTTCCCACGTTCCAGAAATTTTCTCCTAGATATCCACAGGTTCTTCTTGTCACATTCATTTTATTATGATCTTTATTACCACAGTTAGGACATTCCCATTCAAAATTATCATTCACTTGAATTTCCCCATCAAAGCCACAGACATGACAATAGTCCGATTTGGTATTAAATTCTGCATATTGAATATTATCATAAATGAATTTTACTAATTCCTCAAGAGCGGGCAGGTTGTGGCGCATATTTGGAATTTCCACATAAGAAATCGCGCCTCCAGAGGAAATTTTTTGAAATTGGCTTTCAAATTGGAATTTGCTGAAAGCATCTATTTTTTCTCTGACATCTACATGATAGGAATTAGTATAATATCCTTTATCTGTGATATCTTTTATCTCGCCAAAGCGTTTCTTATCAATTCGCGCAAAACGATAACATAGAGATTCAGCAGGACTTCCATAAAGACCAAAAGCGATACCAGTTTTTTCTTTCCAGCGGTCTGTAGCAGCACGCATATAATTCATGACGCGCAAAGCGAATTCTGTCCCTGTAGGATCGGTATGACTTACTCCCTTTATCAGTTTAGTTACCTCATATAATCCTATATAGCCTAACGAGATAGTAGAATAACCATTATGAAGCAATGGATCGATAGTTTCACCCTTTTTTAATCTTGCAATAGCACCATATTGCCAGTGAATAGGGCTGACATCGGAAAGTGTTCCCTCTAACGCTTGATGACGGCACATGAGAGCTTCATAACACAATTCTAACCGTTCTTCTAACAGCTTCCAAAATACTTCTTCATCACCATTTGCGATAATTCCGATTTGAGGTAAATTAAGACTCACCACTCCCTGATTAAAACGCCCTTCAAATTTATAATTTCCATTTTCATCTTTCCAAGGAGTTAAAAAGCTTCTGCATCCCATACAGCTAAAGATATTTCCCTCATAATTTTCTTTCATTTTCTTTGCCGAGATATAATCTGGATAGAGGCGTTTAGCGGAGCACTTGACTGCTAATTTGGTGATATAATCATATTTTCCGCCGTGTAAACAATTATGTTCATCTAAAACATAGATTAATTTTGGAAAAGCGGGGGTGATATAAACGCCTTTTTCATTTTTAATTCCCTCTAGACGCTGACGGAGAATTTCTTCAATGATCATCGCATTTTCTTCTAAGTATTCATCATCTTTATCTAAGTATAAAAATAAAGTGACAAAAGGGGATTGTCCATTTGTAGTCATTAAAGTATTGATCTGGTATTGAATTGTCTGAACTCCACAGCGCAGCTCATCTTTTACCCTTTCATCGACTAATTTTACAATCAGATCATTTTCGATAGAAGAGCCAAATTGCTCTTGATAGCGTTTTAAATATTTATTACGGCTGTAACGTAGATATTTCCCTAAGTGTCTTACATCTACAGATTGACCGCCATATTGGCTGCTGGCAACTGCAGAAATAATCTGTGTCATAACAGTACAAGCGACTTGAAAACTCTTAGGACTTTCTAATAATTTTCCATTCATAACAGTTCCATTATCTAACATATCGCTGATATTAATCAGACAACAATTAAAAATGGGCTGTATAAAATAATCCGCATCATGAAAGTGTAAAATGCCTTCGTCGTGAGCTTTAGAAATTTTTTCTGGAAGCAGAATACGTCTTGTTAAATCTTTAGAAACCTCTCCAGCGATTAAATCACGTTGTGTAGAAGCGATAGTGGCATTTTTATTAGAATTTTCTTCTGCCACATCTTTATTTCTATTCTGAATTAAACTCATAATCGATTCATCTGTAGTATTCGCTTTGCGCACTAACTCTCTGGTATAACGGTAGATGATATATTTTTTTGCGAGCACGAATTTTCCATCCGCCATTAATTTCTGTTCAATGATATCCTGAATTTCTTCTACATGCATCACGCTTTGATTGAAACTTTCTATCTCTTTGATAATTTCTTCAATACGGTCATATATAATTTTTTCTTCTAGAGATACTTCAGCATTTGCTTTTTGAACAGCAGTAATAATCTTATTGCGATCATAAGAAACCTCATTCCCATTTCTCTTAATTACTTTCATGATAAACCCTCTTCTCTTTATTTTGTAGTTTCTATGTAGAACGATTTTTATTATAGCACTATCTCATCATAATGTCTATATCTAGTTATAGATAGAATAAAAATACTATATATTGTATATGAAGTAGAAAAATAGCGAAAAAGAGGAGAATTTCTTTGGACAATTAAACTAGAATTTTCATATAAATTAACAAGGGAGTCATTTTATAAAATTTTATGGGATTAATAAGAAATAAAAAGAAAAAAAGATAATATTCTAGTTGTTTTGTCGTTTTAGAATAAATATAGAAAATTTAGAAAAAATAAAAAGAAAAAAAATACATACAAAAAAGATTTTTAAAAAAAGAAAATTATTATAGGGGTTAAGATGTTATATGAGAAAAAAAGTTTTAAAGTTTTTTAAATAAACAAGAAAAAAGAGGGATTATGGTATTAGAAATCAGATTTATTTTAAAATGTGTGTATTTCGGAAATAAAATTTAGAGGCATGAGGTTCGCACAGGAGAGGGCAGCCCTATTCCAACGAAGCCGCGCTTTCGCTCCGTTCCAGACGTAGTGGACACTAAATTCGCAAATCCCGCTTCTTGCGGGTTTGCTCATTAAGTGCCAACGTCTTCCAAGGGGCTTCTTTTGGAATA
>CAJUHN010000321.1 GCA_910585935.1 uncultured Lachnospiraceae bacterium
TCACCCCCATTCTCTTTAGAATGAGGTCAGCCCACCCTGCAACACGGTTGTTCCTGTGAATATTTTAACATAGGTTTATTCCTAAAACAATGATAAATTGATACTTATGATTTAAAATATATTTGCATTGAAGTAAGATTATAACAAAAGTTGACAATTTTGAAAATATATGTATACTGGATTAAGGAAGAGAAAGATTACATCATCTATTTTCACTGCCTTTTGTAGTGAGCAGTACCATCAATTATTCAAAAACACTTAGTTTTTACTAGGTGTTTTTGTTATTAGATAGGGAAAAATATAAATTAAACCCTGTATTGATTAATATAGGAATACAAACAAAAAATATAGGCAAAGAAATGTGTCCCAGACTGTGATGAAAAATGGTTCGGGATTATTTTTTTGCTTTTAGTGTAATAGCAAAACATTTATTTATTGTAATACGAATATTCTATATACAAAATTAAAGGAGATGATATTTTGAAAAATGTTATAAAAAGAATAGAAATAGACCTATACTCTCCTACTTCCTATGAGGTAATCAAAGCACAGCAGGGAGACAACCGATCAAGAATCATTGAGTTTCTCCTTTACGACCAAGGTGAACCGTATATGCTAGAAAGTCAGGATATTGAAATCACAATGGAGGGTCACAGAGGGGATAAGTCTTCTTTTATCAAAGACTGCTATTTTGCAGACAATATCATATCAGCAACACTTGATAGTGATATTTTATCTAAACCTGGTACGGTTTGTGCTAAAATAGTCATGTATGATTCTTCCAATGAAACAATACTTTCCACCATTCCGTTCCAGATTTCAGTGCAAAAAAATCCCTGCGATAAACGAAAAATAGAAACAGAAAAACAATCTATCATCGATTGGCTTATCTTACATTTTAATCAGTTAAAAAATAATTTAAATTCTCATCTTTCTGATTTTTCTAATCCACACAAAGTAACAAAAGAACAGGTTGACTTAGGGAACGTACCAAATGTCACAACGAATGAACAAACACCAACTTATGAAAAAGAAGAAGAATTATCTGAATTAGAAAGCGGAGAGACTCTATCTAAAGCCTTCGGGAAAATTTCTGCTGCGATAGCAAATCTGATTACCCATGTACAGGATCATTTACGTCATATTACTTCTGTTGAACGAGAACAATGGAATGATTCATATAGTAAAAGACATGTTCATGAAAATAAAACGATACTTGACCAAACCACTGCCAATTATACTACTGAGGAAAAAAACAAACTGCTTTCCCTGTATACTGCATCGGAAATAGACAATAAATTTTCAACGCTAGAAACAAATATTGACTGGAAGGAATCCGTAGATACTTTTGATGATATTTCAGCAACTTACCCCGATCCTGAAGACGGATGGACGGTCAACGTCAAAGATACCGATTATACTTACCGTTATAACGGTATAAACTGGGTTGCCATTTCTGCAAATGCCATCCCAAAAGCAACAACTTCCGTCGATGGTCTGTTTAGCAAGGAAGATTATGTAAAATTAGAATCATTATATAATGGAAGTGTAGCTGGTGTAAAAGGAAACGCTGAAGAATCGTATCGGACAGGGAACGTCAACCTTACGCCAGAGCATATCGGATCGTTGTCTACTTCTGGCGGAAGAATGACAGGAAGCATCAAAATGGAAGGAAATGCATATATCACATTCTATACTCCAACTACACAAGGAATTGGACATGCAAGAGGTATAGATTATGTTAATCCAGATACATTAGAACGATGGGGAGGAATTGGGGCAATTGGTTCAAGTGGTGTGCTTCAGGCGATCTACATCGGCGCAAATAACCCAAATCCATGGGGTAGTAATGTTGGACTGTACATAACGGACTCTGATATTAAGTGGAAAAACTCAAAGATGCTGACGGAAAGTTCCGGAAACGCAGTTTCTGCATCGAAACTGAATACACCAAGGTCGATAGATGGTGTCAGCTTTGACGGGAGTACGGATATTACGCATTTTGGGGTGTGTGAAACGGCAGCATCCGTAGCGAATAAAACGGTTTCGATTCCTGGGTTTCAATTAAAAGAAGGGGCAAAAATATGCGTATTGTTTACATCTGACAATGATACACTGAACACGACGTTGAATGTTAATTCTACAGGAGCAAAATATATTTCGACAAATGGGATAAGTGTGATTGGCGGTTATTCAGCAGATATTAGACGGGGGATATATGAATTTATATATTATTCAGGTTATTGGGTTATCATGTCAAATACGTCCTCTACTAATCTTGTTACGTTTATTTCCAGCGACTCCATTGATTCAGACGCAAAATCATGGTCTTCTGTATCCAAACTAGCTTCTGGAATGACATTTGCAAATATATTGGGCAGAATTTCCGCCATGTTCAGAAACGTCCGCTACCTGAATAATTGTTTGTCACAAAAAGGGTTTATTAACAAAACTCTAAACATATCCTGCAGCTATCAAGCATCTGGATATATTGCATGCGTATATAACGCTTCTACAGTAATGTTGCATTTCTCGAATTTCCAGAATGTTCCGGTAGCATCGTCTATTGTTATTGCAACGCTTCCATCAGAAATCACTCCCAGAAATAGTTGCGCTTTTGAAAGGACGACTCCTGGTGGATGTATTTACAGGCTTCACATACAGTCAGCTGGATCGATTTTGATTCATCGATATAACAATAATGACATTTATAATGTAGGTATGACTATCACGTATTTACTTTAAGACAAATAGGGTAACTGAATTTTAATAATCTCAGTTACCCTATTTTTTACTTTATCAATTCTATTTCTTCCTTTAAATCTTGGAGTTCTCTATGCGTATACACATGTTCAGTTAGATCTCCTATATCATGTCCTACTATTAATTTTAGGATATATTCGTTCATATTTACATTTCTGGACTTAGCTTTAGTAATGAACGTGTGCCTTGTATAATGTGGTGTAATTTCTTTTCTAAGATTTACCTGCTTCACAACATTATTAAATCTTGTTAAATATTGATCATATGTAAGCCCTATGCCTTTTTTCTTATCCACATCATTAAATAAATATTCACTGTTTATAGAAACTGCCTGATTATAATATTTTTCAACTATTTTTTTAACTAAGTGATGTATGGGCACAATTCTATTTTTTCCTGCTGTTGTTTTGATTCCACCTTTTATAAAATCTTCTTTTAAATTAACATCTTTTATTCTTAATTCAATTAATTCACCCGGTCTCCATCCAGAATAGCAGGCATATACTACCATATCTGCAAACGGTACAAAATCAATGCTTTTCCATAATTTAGATAATTCTTCATCAGAAAATGGTATTTTCTCTTTATGATTTTTCTTTTTTTCTTTCATTACTTTTTTATCTAAACTAAAATCTTTTGCATAATTCCGTTCGATTAATCTTGCTTCTGTAGCATATCCAAACATATGATTAAATAAAAATTTCATAGATTCTTTAGTTGATGGAGATGCTAATTGAGGTTCTCCTTTATTGATTCCTCTGGTAGAAATAGCAGTTCCTTTGTAGATACAATGTTTCATATCAATTACTGTAATTTCTCTGATTTTTTTATTATACAAAGATGAACAATATTTGTATGCCGATTTAATCCTGTATTTATGTGAGATATGATCTTCATCCATAAAATCCTTGTACCATTTTTCGTATAATTGACTAAATGTAATATCTTTATTCGATAAGTCAAAAGGATTTTTTAAATACTCAGCTAATGCCCTACTAGCTTCACCTTTTGTTTTAAAAGATGACCCGAGATCTTTTATGATTTGTTTTGATCTTCCTGTTTCTTCATTTAATTCCCATCCAATAGTTACTCTGGCACGATATCTTTTGCGTCTTACGTCATAGGTAATACTACCTTCGTTATTTGCTCTTTTCCCAGCCATAATAACACCTCAATCCTTATAAAATGTGGGTTTGCGAGTTTTTAAAAGTGCGTCTTACGGCAACTAAAATGCGTCTTACGTGCGTCTTACGCCACCGCTAATCACACAATATCACACCAAATTTCATATGTCAACAGCATTTATTATGATTCATAAATTCGGAGCAAAAAAAATCTAAAACCCCTCAAACCGTTGATTTTAAAGGGTTTTAGATGATTCTATGTACCGTTTCCGCAGCTGCCCGCAGGCAGCGTCAATATCCCTGCCCAATTCTCTTCTTATAGTAACATTAA
>CAJUHN010000322.1 GCA_910585935.1 uncultured Lachnospiraceae bacterium
TCCCGAGAGGAGGCCTTTTAATCGTGGCTTTCATTTTATGAGAGTTTCACATTTGAGATTTCCGGAGTAAGCAAAGCTCTTAAACTGGCGCAGCTGGGAGACAAAGTTCGGAAAAAGATTCCCCCTCTGGGGGGCGATGAGAAAGAGTACTATTCAAAATATAAAAAACTTGCAGTCGAAAAAGACCTCACAAACGAGCTTCCGCGAATCCTGAAAAAAGATCTGGAGAAACCTGTACAGAATAAAGGGGATAAGGCTTCTCTGAAAAATGAAGGTAAAACCAGGAAGATTGTTGTCATAGACAATTTCAACCCGGACAAGCCCGAGTTTGAGAATTGGACGAATTCTCTGATTGACAATAATCAGGAAATCATATGGATACTGGTTTCCCGTCAGAAACTGATGCTTCAAAATAAAAAAGTGCAGTTTCTGGAAATCTGTCCGCTGGATAAGGACCAGGTTTCGCGTCTGTCTGGAATTGAGAGGACAGATGATAATCGGGAATTGCTCGACAAACTGTATACACTTACCCGAGGTGTACCGCTTCTCGTAAATCTGCTTGCAAGCAGAGTACATTCGGACATGGACGACAGTAAGTGGCAAATACTTGAAAAGGATATGAGTTCCACAGACTTTATTGCCAAGAGTGTACTGGAATCCATGGATGTCAATAAAAAGGAGCTTCTTTTCCACCTGGCTTTTGTTTCCGACTTTGATGCTCAGACGTTTTCTCATTTATTTCCAGGCAAATTTTTCTGGCTGTATGCTGACTGGTTTGAAACTTCAATCTTTACCAGGCATGGTGAAGCATATCAGGTCCAGCAGTCGGTCAAAGATTCACTCATTGAGTATATTCGTCATAGATATGCGGCAGCTGTAGATGTTATCAACAAGGAATTGTTTCTGGTTGAAAGAAACTGGCTTCAGCTCAATGTCAGAGCTGCTGCAGATAATTCTATAAGGGACCATATTGTAAAATTCTGCGAATATGGAAAGGAACTGGAGGACTGCCTGCTTTTTTATGATGGACTGCTTCAATTGAAAGATACAGTTTTAAAGAACAAAGGCCATTATTATTATCAGGTTCAACTGAATGACTTTCTTTCCAGACTGAATTCTGACAGTTCCATTGATAATGACTTCCTTTCCAGCCTGCAGATTTCCGTGTATGAAGAGCTCTGTAATTCTGAGATACAGTGTGGCCAGCTTGAAAAAGCAAGAGGTCATGCAAAGAAAGCGCTGGAGATTCTTCCGGATCCAGAAATTGAACCTGGAGCTCTTCATCTGTATTTTTACGGAATTCTTCTTCAGGCAGAGTACAGCAGTCACGATATTGATCCTGGTAAAAACTGGGTGAGCGTAATCAAAGACAATGGAGATAGATATTTCCGGATTTTGCAAAGACTTGAGATATCGGCTTTTTATAAATTTGAGCTTTGCTGTGAAGCTGCACAGATTGTCATCAAGAGTCTGATCAACAATTCAGAATACGAGGAATCTGAAAAACTGCTGACAGCAATCAAGAAAGGATTTGATGTGCTGCCACAAGTACAGCAAGCCAAATATTACAAGCAGATGGGAAAAATCTGGCAGTTGGACGGCGAACGGCTTCACAACAGTGCAGGAAAGTCAGAGGATCGCATTGGGGGATATCGGAAGTCCGCAAAGGCATTACAAGTATCTGCTCAATATTTTGAGTATGCTGAAGCTGTTTCTCAGGAATGGGATCAGGATCTGCTGCTGGAATCGGGGTTGACATTTAAACGTTCTGCGGAGAATTCTTTCAAGCTTGAAGATCCTGCAGCGAACCATGAACAGGCGTTTCATTATATTGACAAGGCACTGGAACAGTATTTCAAGGTTATTGAACATACAAATGACGTTGTGGAGGCATACAGCAGGATAGGATGGGCTTATCTCACAAAGCTTCACAATATCTGGAAAGAACCGGAATATTTTAATACCTCCCTGGATTGTCTGAAAAAATGTGAAGAATATATTGAGCTACTGAAAGAGAACCTTGGGATCAACTCCTCTGAATGCATTGAGAGCTGGAAGATACACAACATCATCTGTGATATTGACAAGTATTACATCCGACTCTATGAAGCTTTTCCTGCACAGGTGGCTCATGCGTTGAGTCCTGAAAAGGACCAGGATACACTCTATTGGCTGCTTACGAAAAGCGAGACCAACTGTCAGGCGTACTTGACTGCTGTGAATAAAGAACATCCCTATGCTCTTCGCGTTTACGCCAGACAATGCATCGCATGGGCAAAATACTATAAAAATCACGGGGATCCAGCCAGTTATGCCAACTGGATTAAAGATGGTTTTGAATACTGTGACCTGGCAGAGTCCAGAAGCAACAGTTCTTTATGCCGGCATGAAAGAAATAATCTTGAACAGCTGAGAAGAGGGAATGATTGTCTGAGGGATGAATTTCTTTGATCTGACAATTGCTGCCATCAGAAAGGGCCTCACTCAAAGACAGGGCCCTTTCTTTTTCTTGGTCAGGTACATCAGTCAGTGAGTATTTCACAAGCAAAAGCAAGAAAGCATCGTCTCGTAATTATGTAAACTTTGTGAACAATAAAGCGGAATCATCGGTTGCTGATACAGTGGCCAGGCTGATACAAAGAGAAAGTGGCTGTAACAAACTACCCGATTTAATCGAGTGGTTTGTTACAGCCACTTTAAACTGTTTAGTATCTCAACTCAGATGCAATGCAATGGTCAATGGTCTCCATAATGGGTTCGGCATGACACAATTTCCAAGTCGCTGCGGAAGATACGATAGACCAGCCTGTTTTGCTGATCTATACGGCGTGACCAATAACCTGATAAATCATTTCGCAGAGCTTCCGGTTTGCCTGTTCCGGTTTTCTCACCGTTCCGCTCAATGTCCTTGATCAAGATATTGATCCGCTTCAAGATCTTTCTGTCCTGGCTTTGCCACCAGACATAATCCTCCCAGGCTTCCGGCGACCAGACTTTATTCATCACCGACATCCACGAGATCGTGAGCTACGCCGCGGCCCTCGTCAAGAGCAGCAATGGATCGTTTTAAATGTGACATATTCTCTCTGCTGTAAAAAGGATCGGCGGACACCTCAAATGGGATACGATGCTCGCGGCCCATCTTAACTGCAAAAATAGTAAATGCAGTGGTCATGTTCATTCCAAGTTCTTTGCAGACAGCTTCCATATCAGACTTAACCTTAGAATCCATCCGGATATTTACCGTGGTTGTGGCCATAAACGTTGCCTCCTTTACAATATTATAACCTTGTAGCTTTCTTATGTAAATCTGGTGTCTTTACACTGTGTATATCAATGGCGAGCTCTATGGTTGCAAACCAATCGCCGTGTATGCACGCTTCGATACATACTCACTCCAAATGCAGCCTTGAGTATAAACTATGAAAGCCGCTTTAACTCTTCTCTTATCGAATTTTTCGCTGGATTTCTCTCAAATCCAAAACCATATCTCCATACCTCTGACAGGCATTCCTGACATCCCCGAGAAGGTCCTCGACAGCTTCTCTAGTACATGTATATCTGACCCTGTCCATAAGATCAGGACGGTCATCTAGGAATCCTCCAAGTTCAGAAGGTTCAATATTACTGGTTTATACTGTCTCTTTTATTATTTGCTGTATATGAAATTCAAAATCACGTCTATCCATAGACATATTATAACTTAATGTTTACATATGTCTATTTCTGGTTATCGACAATAACCGTACCTTGCATATTTTTTGTCTTTTGACTCGGCAAGATGATAGGATCACAGACAAGGACTTCACAGACTTCGACAAATGGTCTGAAACATACAATCAGCACGGTCTGAGCTGGCAGGAATGGAAGAATGGAAAACACGAATTCTTCATTAAAAGATATGGCGATGAGTAAACATGCTCGATTTATTGGTATAGATACTGTGACTTACGAGAAGGGTAAAGTATATCCTGTGATCGGTTACGAGCATGGTTTATTTCGCGTCGATAATTTGGACGGGGAAGATTATGTACTCCCTCCTAAAGTGTTGAATTTATTCATCCTGCATGATTTGCAAGAACGGGGCTGTAACAGTAAGGCCGGTTTTACGGTCTGTAGGCTGATTACAGCCCCTTTTTCTTGTTATAAACGGAAAAAATGGGGCTGTAACACCTTTATAGTTCCTTAAATCTAAAAAAGGCCGAATCCCCACGA
>CAJUHN010000323.1 GCA_910585935.1 uncultured Lachnospiraceae bacterium
TTTGGAAGAATATAAGCAGCTTTTTACGGATTTTTTTTGTGACCCAAAACCACGTTCTGTTAAGATAACAAGAAGTTTTTATATAGCAGAAGAAAAGGAAATATGGTCAACATTTTTTACCCTAGAGGAAAATGAATTTCATAATGGTGATGTTGTCTTTGAAATTAATATCATTAGACTAGGGGTTATATCTGATATGAAAAAAGATGGAAAAAAGATAAAAATTTATCGTGATGATTTTTTAATTGGGATATTTTATTTACCAAAACAGATTCAGATAGAATTTTTAATCCACTGTGGAAATCGACCATACTTGAATGTGGTAGATATAAATTGGATAAGAATCAGTAGTGTGGTAGAGAAAGAAAAAAAGGAAAAAATTGATTATGAATTAAAATTATTACCGAAACGAGAAGGAAGTTTAAGAGTACGAATTAGAATACGCACAAGGGATTATAAAAAAATATAGAACGAATTCTTTTCTATGGGAAACTATATTCTTATTTAGAAATTATTTTTGAGGAAGAGGTAGGAAACGTGTCGCTTTGTATCAATGGGTTATATTTGTTTGGGATAAGTAGAATCAAAATGGACGAGGGAGATATCGAACTATTTTTAAGACGAAAGAAGGAGCAAGGTCAAAAAGAATATTTCATACGGATATGTTATGCAGAAAAGCGCATCGGAATTTATCAGAAACATGAAATGATCTATATCGTATGTGCCCCCTATCAGAAAGATGATTCAGATTTAAGAATGCTTCCGATATCGAATAAAGAAAATTTATATGTAGGACATTCTATCTATCAATAAACAAAATTATGTACTATACCGACTGCTACCTCTTTTCTGATACAGCATTTAATAGTTGACTTTTGGGATGATAGGGAAGAAGATACGATATTATTATTATATGTAGACCCGAACATGTTTTATTAATATATAGAAAAACATATCAAAAATACATAGAAAAATATCCAAATGAAAAGGAAATTATGAAAGAAGTATTAGAAAAAATAAAAGGGATTTGTGTATTACAGAATAAAGTTAATATAAAAAATGTTTTTAGAATAAGGGCAAGGATTTCTTTATCTATTGGATACTATCAATCCGTTTTTATATGAAAGGTGAG
Organism: uncultured Lachnospiraceae bacterium; assembly: GCA_910585935.1. Taxonomy (GTDB): domain Bacteria; phylum Bacillota; class Clostridia; order Lachnospirales; family Lachnospiraceae; genus MGBC136627. The sequence goes on from CAJUHN010000323.1 coordinate 1,133, forward strand.
TGGGAAGATGACTTATTTTGTGACATATATTTTTGATACTATGGGGAAAAAATGAAAACTAACAAATCAGTCTTAACTCTTAGCAAAAGAATCGATAGGAGATTTAAAAAAGATTAACAAGAAAGGGAAAGAATGAATATGGCTAACTTTAAATTACAAAATTTAAGAATTCCGGGAGGATGGGAAGTAATAATTAATAAATTTCTAGATGTTGATGTTACACAATATAGTTCCGATGATACTATATGGCGTGGTTTCACAGAAAATATATTACATATAAGAAGTACTCTTAAAAAAAAGGATATAGCGATTGACTTAGGTTAGTATCCAGAAAATGATGTATCAGGAGCATTTCATTTAATGGTGATAAAAAATAATAATTGGAAAGAACCAGTAGAAGAAATTAATAGTAGAAATAAAGATGAAATAGTGGATAAAATAGAAGAATTTCTCCTAAAATATATATAGATAGGCTACATAAACGGAACTAATTTTTTAAAGTCATATCATATAAAGTCAATAAGCAAAGGAACATTTCTTAATTCATGGGTAGACCGAGAAAATTTAAGATGGTGAAGTTGGGCAAATACGAATATACCACAAAGAATAATATTGGAATTGTGTTTTTTTAGTTGCTTTTAAAAGAAATACGCAGGAAATTCTCTTGATTAAGTGCTGTAAAAGTTTACAAGATGGAATCAATTTGATAGTGAGCACATTTGAAAATAACATGTGCGAGGATAGTAGAGATAGTATTTTAGTCTTTGTGAATTATGATAGGAAAATTTAGGAGAGTTTCGTCATAATTTAATGCAGTATGGAGCAATGAAGATGAAACAGAAGATGTGAAAGCTCTGATAGGGAAAGTCCATGCAGAGAATTGTAAAGCTATTCTAGTTGGTCGCCGTCAGTTTCTTTTGATGTTTGTAGCAGTATTTGTATGAATAAAGGGTATTTTAGAAATTATGACAAAGCATTAAAGAATGGTATCTAGCAAATGAAAAATAAATGGCAACCTAATAAATGGTGTTGGAAAACAGTAGAAAGGTTGTATGTGAAATGGGCAAAGAAGAATTTATAAAAAAGGCTATCGAAATGGGATATACTCAAAAACAAATTGATGAAATTATACAGGACAATGAAAAGGATATTGCACTTGGTATTCCTGTTGATTGGAGTATGTATCTTATTGAGTTTCCTATTATTAATTAAAAACATCATCTAAATGATAGTGTTTTTAATTAATCTGACTTAGAAATTGTTTTGAGAAAATTTACAATTAGGACATTTTTTCTATGAATAAACAAGATTAAAAAAGAAATAAAGAAAAAGAAGGTTTACATAGGAAAAAGAAGGGGGGGGTATAGTAAGAGAAGAAACAATCAAGAAAAGGGGGAATAGAGTATGATGTGGAAAAAATCTAGAGAAAGAATAAATTTAATTTGTTAAGGCGATGAAAAAAGGATTACATTAAAATAAAAATTAGGAGTATCATATGAAACAAGATTTGCTGAAAATGATAAAAGAATTTCATATTATTGATAAAAGTATAGAACTATTTTGGAAAAACTTTGAGAAATTTAAGACTAATCCCGAATGCGCAGAGGAATATCATCGGATTTTTAATGAATTTAATGAAAAAAGTTTTATGTTATATCTGAAAGCAATTAGTTATAATTTAGATGCAGCTTCCATGAATAGTGAAGAATCTATAACGGTTCAAATTGACATGATATATAAGGAAAATGAGATAGGGTACTATGAAGTTTATTTTAACATGAAAGGAGAAAGGAAAGATGATTATTTTGTGACGTATCCTTTCCCTGTTATTGAAAATAAAAATAATAAATATTATAGAGAGGATATAGAAAATCGTTTAGATAACTTAATGATACAAAAACAGAAGAAGACATGGAAGGACAACAAGAAATTTAATTTTATGAAACAAGATTTATTGGAATTTATAGAAAAATTTAATATTATTAATAGAAGCATGGAAACATTTTGGGAAATATTTGAAAATTATAAAACTGACCCAGATTATAAAGAAGAATTTGATGAAATTTTTGGAGAATTTGATGAAAAAAGTTTTACAGTATCCATGAAAGAAATAAGTTATAATTTACATTCTGTTTCTGAGGATAGCTACGAATATATCAACCTTTATATTCAAATGGTATATAAAGGAGAGCAAATAGGACGATATAAACCAATTTTCGACATGAAAGGCGAGTGGGAAGATGACTATTTTGTGACATACACTGTTAATACTAAGAACAGAGTATGGCAACTAACAGATTAGTCTTAATTTTTGTTAGAAATAAGAATTTCTATGAAAGAAAAGTTTGTGTAGTAGAAGGAAATAACATAGCATTAAGATTATACGAAAAAATGGGATTTAAAAGAATTGGCAAGGATAAGTATGAACATATAGCTCTGAGCCAAACAATATAGAAAAAAATTAACATATAAACTAAAAGAAAGAGAAAGAATAAATATGGTTAATTTCAAATTACAAAGATTAAGAATTCCATCTGGATGGGAAGTAATAATTAATAGTTTTTTAGATGTTGATGTTACACAATATAATTCCGAAGATGATATATGGCTTGGTTTCACAGAAGATATATTGCATATAAGAAGTGCTCTAAAAAGGAATATAGCGATAGATTTAGGTTGGTATCCAGAAAATGATGTGTCAGGAACATTTCGTTTAATTGTGATAAAAAATTGGAATTGGATAGAACCAATAGAAGAATTTAAGAGTAGAAATAAAGATGAAATAGTGGATAAAATAGAAGGATTTCTTTTAAAATATAAAATTTATGATTTTTAGTTTAAGTGTATTGGAGTTAAAGTCTTTAAAAATAAATATCTACATTCAAATCTAAAGGGAGAAGATTGCCTCCTATCTCAACGGATTATGATCTTGAATAGCTATTTTCCATTTTATACTTATGCTAGAAATATTTCATCAACCAAAAAGGACAATTATTTTGGCAAAAAGGAGAATAACATGTATATCAAAGAATTATTAGAACAATATGAGTTTCATGATAGTTTTATTGAAGATGTGATTTTTG
>CAJUHN010000324.1 GCA_910585935.1 uncultured Lachnospiraceae bacterium
GCTTTCGCCTTGGCGGCTTAGAAGCGGGGGACTTCCTTGATGAGGTTAAAAAATAAAAAAGTTAGGAAATTTAATTTTTTTTTTGTATTTTTCTAATTAATTTGATATATGAGAGGAAATTGTTAATAAAATATTCATAATTTTATATTATCATTAAGGTAATAAAAAAAAGAGGAAGGAGTGGGAAAATGTATAGGCAATGATAATTTATTTAGATACTTGTTGCTATAATAGACCATTTAATGATCAAATATAAAAAAGAATCCATTTGGAAAGTGAACGATTCTAACAATTTTGAACAGCAACAATAAGGAGTATAAAAAATAGTGGAAAGCAATATATTGGAATTGGAAATGGAGCATAATAATGTAATGAAAAAACAGAGAGTGAAAAATTTGTATAAAGTAGTAGTCATCTATATGATACAAAAGAAATAAAAAAGTGTTCACATGAAATTATAACATTATCAAAGCTTCAGACCTTTAATAGTTTTCATATTACAGCGGTGAAGGAAATGAAGGCGTGTGTAATATTAGGAACAGATGATAAGCAGGAAAAATGGCAGAAAAGTTAGAAGAAAGAATCTATTAAAATTTGCGTGGTAGATGATTTCGGTGTTGAATGTTAATTTAAATAATCTATTAGAAATTAAAAGTAAAAGAGCTAGGAGAAAAGCATTTAAAGATGTATTAGAACCTTTGGATTTGAGGATGGTTCAGTTTATTTAACCTAACCATATGACATAGAATATAGGAGCTATACAAAAGAAAAACAAAGTGAGTCAGACGAAAATTTTGATGAACTCGATGTTTTGCTAAGAATATAAATAAATTATTTTATAACTAATATCCTCTTTGGACAGACAGATGAATTTTTAAATATTTGTAAGGCTAAAGAGGATATTTTATGTAAAAAAGAATATTAAGAAGAATTTTAACAATAACATATAAAACAAAAAAGAAAAAATAATTTGACACTAATTTACAATCATCTATGAAAATATAAGAATTTTTGGATTTCTCAACAAAAAATAATTTATGATATTAATGTGATATTAAAGATTGAGAGAGCATTGTGTGATAGGTTTATTTATAAAACATGGAAAATATAACGAAACATATGTACATAAAGATATAGTATTTGAGTTTGCTTCGTTAACAGTTCAATTTTAAAATTATTTTTGATTAAAGAATTTCAAAAGTAGTATAAGAATATCAAAGCCGTAACAATCATATGTTATTTTGAAAAATATTTTCTGTGTTGTCGCTAACAGAGGGAAAAATTACATTATTTTTGTGAAAACAATGGATATATTGAAATACCATGTGAATTATACAAAAAATATTATGAATCAGGAATTCACATTGAGATATGAGATTTGTGAATAACTAGAAAAATGATAAGCGTTTAGAGATGAACTTGGTGAAGAACAGAAAAAGGTTGAGAATATAACTTTAATTTATCACATCAATTATAAAGATAACTGTTGAATGAAAGAGTAATAAAGAAAGAAGTATTTGAGCAAAAACAGTGAGAGGTATAGCTCATATCTTAATATCCATAATACTGATACGAGATTATTTTTTGAGATTAAATAACTTAATCTATTCACAAATAATATTTTATTTTATTCATTGTTGTGCTTATCTTTAGGGTAATTCAATATAAACAATATATGCAAAAAGACAGAAAAAGTAAGGGGAAATTGTTACGACAAAAAACAACAATATATAGTGGTATAAGAGAAAAAATACACAATATGATGTAGTTGACAATACGTAGAGGGGTATGCTATATTAAAACGCGAGTGCTAATATGTTTAAGATATAATATAAAAGCAAAAATATGAATGAAAGGAAAGAAAACAGATGACATTTAAAAGCAAATTAAAAAATTTAAAAGTTGTAAGAAAACTGAGAGTTTACCGAATATGTATGATTATATTAATGCTAATCATGGGAAGTATATCAATATTTTTAAGCTTTCTGATGAATTCAAAGGTATATAAGATTACAGATGTGTGGTCACCTTCTTTGAGCTATGTACAGGAATTAAATAACCTTACATCAGAATATCGTTTGAAACAGTATGGACATTTGGTAGCTACAGAAGAGAATATTATATCAGCATATGAAAATGACTTGAAAACAATAGATCAGCAGATTATAGAAATAAAGAATAAGATTCAAGTATTAATTTCTACTAGGACAGAGCAAGAGAAATATGATAATATTTGTACCAAATGGGAATCTTATAAAGAACATTCAAAAGAAGTAGTAGAATTGAGTCGTACAGGCAAAAAAGAAGAAGCTAGATTGCTGATGGTAGACGAGGTTTATAATACATATAAGGATTTTTGTAAAAGTTTTGATGACTTTAAAGCATATGAAAATAGTCAACTTGTACAGGCAAAAAATGTGGTAAAAATTGTATTTATTTTTATGTTAGTAATAATTATAGCTATATTAGTCATAGCAATAGTTATAGCAACTTTTATTGGTACAGCAATAGGAAAAATGATTACAGAACCAGTGGCACAGATAGAAGAAGCAATCGTCAGTATGCGAGAAGGAGATTTTTCTAAGGCAGATTTGCTCACTTATGAGTCAGAGGATGAGTTAGGTATAGTAGAAAAGAAATTAAAGGAAGCTTTGATAAATTTAACGAATTATGTGACAGAAATCTCTGATGAATTGAAAAAGATTGCAAAGGGTGATCTGACAAGAAATGGAGAGGAGATTACTAACTTTTTAGGAGAGTTTTCTAGTATCAAAGAATCTCTTTTGTATATTTTAAAGCGTTTTAATAAAACACTTACTGAAATTCAGGATACTTCAACTCATGTAGCATCTGATGCGGAAGAGATTGCACGAGCATCTCAGACACTTTCAGAAGGAGCGAGTGAACAGGCAAGCGCGGTTGAAGAACTAACTGCAACTGTGAATACAGTATCTACTTTGGCAATGGAAAGTGCCAAAGCAACACAACTTGCTTATGAACAGGTTAAAGTTTCTACAGATAGAGCTGAAATTGAAAAACAGAAGATGGAAGAATTAACTGCTGAAATGGAATATATTACAGGGATTTCAAAGGAAATTGAAAATATTATTACTGCAATCGAAGATATTGCATCTCAGACAAATCTGCTATCTTTAAATGCATCTATTGAAGCAGCTAGAGCAGGAGAGGCTGGTAAAGGATTCTCCGTTGTTGCGGATCAGATTGGAAAATTGGCATCAGACAGTGCACAGTCGGCTGTAAATACAAGAGATTTAATTAATAAGACTTTAGTAGAGATTGAAAAGGGTAATGCAATTACAATATCAACCTCAGAATCATTTGACCAGATTATAGCAGATATGAAGTCATTTGCGGAGTTAGCACATCAGTCTACAAAAAATGCTAATGAACAAGCAAATGCTTTGGAACAGGTAGAACAGGGAATTGAGCAGATTGCTGGTGCTACACAAAATACGGCAACCTCCTCACAAGAAAATTCTGCAATCAGTGTAAACTTATCTGATAAGTCTGTACAGTTAGATGAATTAGTAAAGAGATTTAAACTATTTTAAGGTAGAAATTTTTATTTTTGAAAGATATAGAAAATTAGAAATTTGTGAAAAATTCTATTAAGACTTTGTTGCTAAAAGTGGTGAGTAATTAAAATTTTTTGATTGCATTATGTCTTATGAAGAGAAGATTTCATATTAAATTAAAGTAAGTAAAAGATGATAGTAAAAACAGGTCATAATCTTTTTGATTATGATCTGTTTTTTTTAGAAAAATCATAAAAAAACTTCTCAAACAATAGAAAATAAATATGATTAGAAGTATAAAATACAAAAATCCAAACCATTAATAAAATGTGTAATAGTTATAACTAAAATTAAAGTTAGTAATGAAAATTATAAATTTTAAATAACCATCAGCAGAAATTATTATTACATATAAATGACGAGTATCAAATAACATTAACAATATATCATTATCATTCATCTCTATTCTAGCAGCTAAATATAAAAATGATTTGTAAAACGGTAACAGTTCAGACTTTTTATTTGTTATTGTGAAATTCGCTTTTCACAGATTAGAACAGTCAACATACTAGCGAAGGCAAGGAAGTATTCCAAAAGAAGCCCCTTGGAAGACGCCTGCCCGTTAATAAGCAAACCCGCAAGAAGCGGGATTTGCGAATTTAGTACCGCGTAGTCTT
>CAJUHN010000325.1 GCA_910585935.1 uncultured Lachnospiraceae bacterium
GTACTAAATTTGCGACCCTTATCAGGGCTGCTTATTAAGTACCAACGTCTTCCAAGGGACTTCTTTTGGAATCATTTCTCGCCTATGCTAGTCTGTCGAATAGGCAAATTTGTGAAATATCTTGTTGCAAGTAGTAATACAATCGTTAGAAATGTAATTCATCTCCCCCTTATAGAAGTGGAAGTATTTTTACTGCTTTTTAGATAAAAACAAAACCAAATTTTTTCTTTTTTTAAGATACTATGATTTTTTATCCTAGAAGAGCTAACAAACGAGTAAAAGCAAGGAACTGTTCTAAAAGAAACCCCTTGGAAGACGTTGGTACTTAATAAGCAGCCCTGATAAGGGTTGCGAATTTAGTACCATTACGTCTGGAACGGAGCGAAAGCGCGGTTTCGTTAGAATAGTTCCTTACTTTTGCGAACCTTTGCTTCAAATGTCCGTCAAACACCTATAACCCTTTTCGCACTTCTTTCAATCATTTTTCCTTAAGTTCGTGCATATAGATAATACTACTATTATCATTTTACATCTGCTACGATAAATATAAATAAATTTAACTAAATCTATAAATTTATTGTAACTATTTTCTTTCTCACTGACTTTGAAAAGAGATTACTTATTCTTTTCTATATGTACCTAGTCTATCATATTTTTCAATTTTTTTCAAGTAAAACAATTAATTGTATGTACAGTACAGATTCTTTTTATTTTTTCTCTTTTTATTTTTTAAAACTTTATAAACTATTTATATTTAGTCGATAATGCTCACTGCGCCATAGATGCTACGATAATTCATACTGGAAATCTTAATTCCTGTTCTAGCTGTGCTGGCATGTATTACTTGTCCGTTTCCAATATACATTGTAACATGGTCTACTTCCCCACTTCCATAGAAAATTAAATCTCCCGGTTTTAATTCATCTACAGAAATTCTACGTCCTTCGTTATATTGAAGACTAGCTCTTCTAGTTAAATTATATCCGAATTCTTGATATATTAATTTGACAAAACCAGAACAATCTGTTCCTGTTGTCAAACTATTCCCACCATATACATATGGATTTCCTTCAAACTGTAATGCATATGCTACTATTGCATCTCTTAATGCCGCATTTGCATCATTATCTGAAATTTCTGGTGCTTGTGTTTGTGCTTCCGTTTCTGGCTGTGTTGTAGTTTCTGGCTCTGTCACAGGTTCTGTGACTGCTTCTGTTTCTGGTTGTGTTTCTAAAATCTGTGAGGTTTCTACTTCTTCTGTTTCTGGAACAGTTGTTTCTGCTGTTGTGGTTTCTGCGATTGTGGTAGTAGCTTGAGCAGCCTTTCTAGATTCCTCTTCTCTTCTACGAGCTTCTTCAGCACGTCTTTTCGCAGCTTCCGCCTCTTCCTCTGCTCTCCTACGAGCTTCTTCAGCACGCTCTTTTGCAGCTTCCTGTTCTGCGATCTTAGCTTGTTCCTCTTCTATTGAAATAGCAGTGTCAAACTCTACTCTGATATCCAAAAATTCCATAGAAACCCAACCATTTGTAGAGGCATCGATTTCTATTTTAGCCCAGCCGTTCTCTTCTTCCATTATCATAAATTCTTCTCCTAATGGAACTAAAGTAACACAATCGGATTCAATATCTGCAGAGGCACGAACACGTAGTGTTGTTGTATTAACAGTGGCAATTTTATCCGCTAATTCTTCTGCCAAAGCTTCTGCTTCAGAACCTGTCACAAAATATTCTGCTTTTATGTATCCCTTCACGCTACCGGATTCAATTTTATACCAATCTCCTTCTGTTTCTAAAATGGTAGCAGCACATCCATCATAAATTTTACCTAAGATTTCTCCATCTGTACTAGGTATACTTCTCACATTTACATAATCAAAACATCTAGATACTGCTATTGTATCATAAATAGAAGTTTCTGCTTCTGTCGGGGCTTCTGTTTCACTTATTGTATCAGGTATTTGATCTAATTGTACGCTTGTGCTTTCTATTTCATTTATCGTTTCGGATTGGCTTTCACTTTCTCCTTCAGAACTCTCTGTTTCTCCGATAGTACTCTCTTCATTAGAAGTTGTTTCTTCTGAAGAAGTCTGTATTTCTTCTGTAGTCTGTGTTTCTTCTTCTGTCTGACTCTCTCTTTCAACAATTAAAGTAGCTATATCATCTCCAGAAGTTCCCACGATAGGATTATTTAAACCGACTATCTGGCTGTTCATTCTTCCTTCATTCTTTATATAATAATTATTTAAAGTCAAAGACATACCTGCTACTGGTGTTTCTTTTTCAAAAGAAATAGCATCAGCATATACAGCAAAAGCACCTGTAACTAAAGATACTGTCAAGCAACACGCTGCTGTTTTTCCAATTAGTTCTTTCTTTTTACTTTTTGATTTTTTGTACTTATTCATGAAGCTCCTCCGTCTATTTTTAAAAATCATCATCTTTTCTCTGTTAATTATTACAAAATTGTTACATATACCTTCTTGATTATAACAAAGTTGTATTTATTTGTCAACAGGAGGATCATAGTTTTTCCACAAAAAATCAAGTTTTTCTTCTTTTTTATAGTAATTAGATAAAAAAATTTTTTACATAATTGTTACTTTTTACTTTATAATTATAATAATTTTTATAACATTATAATATAGAAAATTATAATTTTTTTTTTATAAATCTTATTATTCATCTAAAAAATCAAAATTTTCTTTTTCTAGATAATATGATTCTTTTTCAATTTTCCTAAAATAGTCACCAAACTAGCGAAGGTGAAGAATAATTCCAAAAGAAGTCCCTCGGAAGACGTCGGCACTTAGCAAACAGCTCTACAAGCTGTGCGCTTAGTACCGCATAGTCTTACACGGAGCGAAAACGCGGCTTCGCCTAAATATTCCTTGCCGCAACGCCCCCTTGGTCATAATGTTCCCTTCATCCTCTTTCTTTTTTCATAATCCTTTTTTCTATTTTCCTAATACAGCTTAAATATATCTAGAAATCAGGAATCAACTTTTTATTCTCCCATCTCTAAAAGATATTTTTCCGCAGAAGTCACTGCATTCGCACCATCAGAAACTGCGGTTACAATCTGACGAAGCATCTTTGTTCTCACATCTCCTGCTACAAAAATTCCCTTTCTGCTTGTTCTTCCTGTTTCATCTGCTTTAATATAACCGCTCTCATCTTGTTCCACAAAGTCTTTAAACTCTGCTACATTTGGTTCTATTCCCACTGCAATAAAAACACCATCCACTTCTTTTTCTTCTACTTGTCCCGTCTTTTTATTTTTGATTATAATAGAAGATGTCATCTCTTCTCCTTTAATTTCTTCTACTATTGTATCCCAAATAATCTCTACATTTTCTAACTCCATCAAACGATCTGTCAATAACTTCGCTGCTCGAAAACTATCTCTCCGGTGAATAACATAAACCTTTTTGCACATTCTAGAAAGGAAAATAGCATCTTCTACTGCGACATCTCCACCTCCTACTACGGCAGTTACTTTATTTCTAAAAAATGCTCCATCACATGTAGCACAGTAAGATACTCCCTTTCCAGAAAGTCTTTCTTCTCCTAAAACACCTAACTTTCTATGCTTTGCTCCTGTTGCAATAATCACTGTTCTAGTTTCTATCTGTTCTTTTTGTGTCACAACACAATAATGATCCCTTATCTGTTCTATCCTTTTCACATCATCTGCCAAAAATTTTGCTCCCATCTCTTCTGCATGTTCTTTAAATTTCATTCCCATATCAAAACCATTGATACTCTTCATTCCCAAGTAATTTTCAACTTCATAGGTATTTAATACTTGTCCTCCACTCATCACTGCTTTTTCCAATACTAAATTCTTTAGTTTTGCTCTTGAAGCATAAACAGCTGCAGAAAGACCCGCAGGTCCTGAACCAATTATTACAATATCATAAATTTCATTCATAATTTTTTTCCTTTCTTATTTTTTAATTTTTTAGGTGATTGTGAAACTTTGAAAGTTATATAAATACTACTCTTTCTGAAAATTCTTTCTGCATATCTCCTCACTTAGATTTCCATAGTTTATCGCCAACATTCGCTTTTCAAAAAGCAGAACATTCAGCGAAACAGCGGAGGCAAGGAAGTATTCCATAAGAAG
>CAJUHN010000326.1 GCA_910585935.1 uncultured Lachnospiraceae bacterium
GTACCAACGTCTTCCAAGGGGCTTCTTATGGAATACTTCCTTGCCTCCGCTAGTTTGCTGACGGTTCGGCTTTTTGAAAAGAATTGTTTCATGATAATCATAGAATAAAAAGACGAAATGGTATCAAAGTAGAGAAAGATTATAAAACAGGAAATTGAGAAATCGTTTCCTGTTTTTTCATTTTATTGTTATCGTGAAACGTTTTTTCAAAAAGTAGAACAGCCGATTAATTAGCGAAGGCGAGGACGTATTCCAAAAGAAGCCCCTTGGAAGACGTTGGTACTTATACTTAATGAGCAAACCCGCGGGGAAGCGGGATTTGCGAATTTAGTACCGCTACGTCTGGAACGGAGCGAGAGCGCGGCTTCGTTGGAATACGTCCTCGCCGGAGCGTTCCCCTTTGACTTTCAAGTAAAACGAATAATAAGAAAAACTATATCACGATAAGTTTTTAGGATATTCCTATAGTGGGATTGATTTTTTTACTTTTAAATCATAAGTTATGATATAATAATAATATTTAAAAAGAATATCGTTCTGTTTACAAGAGGAAAACAAATATGGATAATAATATTGTAAATGCAAAAATAATTTCTCCTGACAGTCCATATGACTATGTTTCGGGTATCTGGCAGGAAGAACTAATAAAACAAAAAAATCATATCATTGTACTTTATGCACAAGATGGATATGGGAAAACATCTTATATGGCATATTATTCTAAAAAAATAAGTACAAAGTCATATTGTGCATGGTATCTTTTAGATAGAAGGGATAATCAGTTACAACAGTTTATGATGTATTTGCTCATGACATTAGAAAAGGCGACGGGAAGGAAATTTAGAAAAGAAAAACAAGAGAATCTGCAAGAAGATTTTTTAGAAGTGATTTATCAGATTTCTTATGAATTAGAGAAATTAGATCGGTCATTATGGATTTTTTTTGATGAAATTCAAAACCTTGTAGGAGAAGAAGTTCTTTATTTTCTGGATAAGTTCATCGAATATACGAAAGATAAAATCTGTTTTTTCTTTGCTGGCACAGAAGACCTGCCCACTTTTTTAATTAAATATTTGAATGGGGAGAAAGAGAATGTTTTATTGACGGAAAAAGAATTGAGAATGAGTCAGGAGCAAATTCGATGTGTACTTGAAAAAAAGGGGATTTTAGATACAGAAAAATTAGCTGCTTTTATTAATCAAAAAACGCAGGGAATAGCACTTCAAGTGATGAAGGAAGTATTCCTGTTAAAATGCAAGGGGGGGGGTATTTTATACTACTAGAACGAATAAAAAGGGAACAATTCTTATAACAGAAGAAGAACAGATGGAAGGGAAGAAAAAACTTTTTGTGAAATGCTTTGGAGATTTTTATGTAAAGGCGGAAAAACAGTTAGTATGGCGAACAAAGAAGTGTGTGGAACTTTTTGCATATCTGTTTTCAAGGCAGGGAGAAGGCGTAAGCAGTGTAAAAATTACCGATATATTATGGGAGAATAAAACAGCTAATAGTGCAAAAACGTTGTTTTATACGACATTATCTTATTTGCGTAAGGAATTAGAGCAGGCAGGTTTTCCAGATATAATAAAGAAAAAGGGAAACTTATATTATTTAGAGATGGAAGAAATTACTTCAGATTATGAAAAAGTAAATCAGATTATACAAAAGGAGGATAAGACGACAATTAGTAAGGGAGAAATGGAAACATTAGTTTCTCTCTATACAGGAAGATATATGGAAGGAATAGATGGGGACTGGCTTATGGAATATCGGGAAGATATGGAATGTCGCTATTTAAAAAAGATTCGAGAATTTTCTCAAAAGCTGCTGGAAAAACAGCAGTATGAAGATGCTGTTTTTTTGTTAAAAAAGGGAGTTTGTGTAGATAATTATTCTGAATTGACATCAGAATTGCTGATTGCTTGTTATATTAGAATGGGAGAAGAAAAAAAGGCGGCTAAAGAGTATGAAAGAATGAAAGAATTATTGGATACAGAATTTGGTGTCAGAACGAGCAGAAGATTAAATGAGATCTATTTGTCCTTAATAAAAGAAAGAATAGAGAAATAGAAAGGAAGTTTTTATGGAAAGTTGGAAACGGTTTATAAAAGAGGAAAAGGATAAATTTCTTTACTGTAAAGAATTGAAATTTACAGAAGAATGGGAAAACTTTTTAAGGAAAGAAGAAACATTTTTTTTAGCAGATGAATCTGCATATGAAAGACTTTCTTATCTAGAACATTTATTTTCTCTCGATGAATTTGAACAATGTTATCTGCACTTTCTTCTTTTGCCAGAAATTTGTACAACATTTCAGCTTTTTTATCATTGGTTAGAACCTAAAAATTTCACGATTTCATTTTCTATGGTATGTCGTATCTATCATGCCTTTAGTGGAAACTTTGCTGGATATGCATGGTTAAGCCAAAAAAGAACATTAATCCGCTTTTTTTTGGAAGAAGAAGGCGGAAATTGGAGGTTAAAAAAACGGATTCTTGATTTTTTATTAAAAGGAGAATGGGAAAATTCTTTATTTTTCAATGATATTTTTTTCTGTTATCCAGAAGAAGAACTTTTACCTTATTATGGAGAGAACATTTTAGAAACAGAGAAGGAATCTATGGAAGAAAAAAAGGGGATCTTCTGTTTGTATGGCAGGGAGGGAACAGGAAAGAAAAGTGCTGTGCGCCATTATGAAAAGAAACAAAAACATATATTGGCGATTCTTTATTTAAAGAATAGGATAGAAGAAGAAAAACCAATAGACCAAGAACTTTTATTTGAATTGATTTTACATCAGGCTGTGGTATGTATCGCTGATTATAAAGAGCAATGGAAAGAGAATGGCTTTTTTTTAAGACTGGTAGAACAGATATTGGAATTGTCAGATTATTTATATCTTCTTTTGGATCAAGAAGATTATCCGAAGCTGCCAGAGCTTTGGATAAAAAAACAAATATTTTTCTTTGACTTTCCTTCCATTAAGGAGGCAGAAATAATCTGGAACGCTGTCATACGAGAATATGGTTTGGAAAATTCAGAAGAAGTAGAAAAAATAACAAAAAGGTTTTTATTTACTCCCAAACAAATAAGGCAGGCAGTAATATGGGCGAGTGAGCAGCCTCAAAAAAAAGATAATTTATTAAAAGGGTGTTTTTTGCAATTAGAACATAATCTGGGGAAAAAAGCGAAAAAGGTAGAATGTTTTTATGAATGGGAGGATTTAATTCTTCCTAAGCAGCAGATCCATCGGTTAAAGGATGCCTGCAATCAAGTGAAGTATCAACATCAGATCTATGAAACATGGGGATTTTATCAAAAAATTTCTTATGGGAGAGGGGTATCCATGTTGTTTTATGGAGTGCCCGGAACAGGAAAAACAATGGCATCTGAGATCATCGCAAAGGAGATTGGATTAGAACTTTATAAAGTAAATCTGCCTTGTATTGTTAGTAAATATATAGGGGAAACGGAAAAAAATCTAAATGAAATTTTTGAAGAAGCAGAAAAATCACAAGGAATACTTTTTTTTGATGAAGCTGATGTATTATTTAGCAAACGTACAGAAGTAAAAGAAGCAAATGATAAGTATAATAATCTGGAAGCTGCTTATTTATTACAGAAGATGGAAGAACATAGAGGAGTTGTAATTCTCGCTACTAATTATCAGCAGAATATAGATGAAGCATTTAAACGAAGAATTAAATTTTGTATTGAATTTCCTCTGCCTGATGCAGAGTATCGGAAAAAAATATGGGAAGCAGGTTTTCCTAAAGAACTTCCATGTGAAAAAGATATTGATCTGGAATTTCTTTCTATGCGTTTTCGACTTTCAGGGAGTAATATTAAAAATTCTATTTTAAATGCGGCATTTTATGCGGCTTCTGAAGGAAGTGGCGTAGGAATGAGGCATCTTTTAAAGGCAGTGGTGAATGAGTTATCAAAAAGTGGTAAAGTGGTGACGAAGGAAGAATTAGGAGAATATTATTACTATATGGAAGAACTTTATTTTTAGTAAATTAGGTAATTGTGAAAGTCAAAAAGGGGTCGCTACGGCAAGGAAGTATTCCAACGAAGCCGCGCTTTCGCTCCGTTCCAGACGTAATGGTACTAAATTCG
>CAJUHN010000327.1 GCA_910585935.1 uncultured Lachnospiraceae bacterium
TGAGCAATTTCGCAAGAAGCGAAATGGCGAATTTAGTACCGTTACGTCTGGAACAGAGCGAAAGCGCGGCTTCGCTGGAATAATTTCTTGCCATAAGCGCCCCCTTTGATCCTATGTCCCTCAAACATCTCTATACAATTTTAGCAGAATACTAACTATCTTTTCTTTTCCTTTATAAAATCTTCATAAAGTGGCGACATATTTCTTAACTTCTCTACAATCTCTTTTATTGCATCAATCGTAAAGTCTATCTCTTCTTTTGTATTTTCAAATCCTAATGTTATTCTCAAAGATCCATGTGCGATTTCATGGGGCAGCCCAATCGCCAATAATACATGAGAAGGATCTAAAGAACCAGACGTACATGCAGAACCACTAGAAGCACATATTCCCTTCATATCCAGCATAATTAATAATGATTCTCCTTCTATAAACTGAAAACTCATATTCACATTATTAGGAAGCCTATTCACCCTATCTCCATTCACTCGAACATAAGGAACTTCTGCCATAATTCTATTCATTAAATAATCTCTCAGTTGCGTTTCTCTTTCTGCTCTCTCTTTCATATCTGCAAATGCCATTTCTACTGCTTTTCCAAGCCCTACAATACCCGGAACATTTTCTGTTCCCGCTCTTCTTCTTCTCTCCTGAGCACCACCATGAATAAAAGAGCTTAACTTTAAACCTCTTCGGATATATAAAAACCCAATCCCCTTTGGACCATTTAATTTATGACCGCTGGCACTTAACATATCTATTTGATATTCTTCTACGTCAATCGGCACTTGTCCATATGCCTGTACCGCATCTGTATGAAATAAAATACCATGTGTTTTTGCTATCTTTCCAATCTCTTTTATTGGCTCAATTGTACCAATCTCATTATTAGCAAACATAATAGAAATTAAAATAGTAGTGGGACGAATCGCCTTTTGTAATTGTTCTAACTTTATCTTTCCACTTTCATCCACATCTAAATATGTTATTTCAAATCCATTCTTTTCTAAATACTGACAAGTATGCAATACTGCATGATGTTCTATTTTTGTAGTAATAATATGATTCCCTTTTTGCTTATAAGCCTCAGCAGTCGCTTTTATAGCCCAATTATCCGACTCCGTTCCTCCAGCAGTAAAATAAATCTCTTCTGATTTCGCATTTAATGTTTTCGCTATAGTTTCTCTCACTTGATTGATAATATTTTTATTTTGTGCAGCGATTCCATAAATAGAAGAAGGATTCCCAAATTTATCTGTAAAATAAGGATACATAGCATCTGCCACTTCTTTTCTAGTAGGCGTAGTCGCTGCATGATCTAGATATATTACTTTTTCCATATATGAACCATCCTCTACAAGGAAACCCCCTGTAGTGTCCTTTCTATTATTATTCTTTTTATAATTGTAAATTATTTTGGAAATTTTTATTTCATAGTAAATCACTATGATTTATTCTTATCATATCATTTGTCCTTTCTTATGTCAATCCTTTCTCTCATAATATTTTCCATATTTTTCTTTCTTCTATTATACGAATCTACCTTTGGATTTTATGAATGAGTTTTCACCTATCCATCATATATTGTAATAATTAGCTTTCTAGGATTTTTTATGAAAAAATTGTTTTCTATCAAACTATTTTTCATTTTAAACGAACATGTCTGAATACACAAACATTATCAGAAATGAAAGCCGATTGTTTTATACTCCCACAATCGCTGCTTTGTATTCGTAATTCAACCTATTGACCTACTTACTCATACAATTCACGTTCTCGAATATCCATTCTAAATAACAATTTTGCTATCTGAGAACGCTTTCTTAGTAAATTTGAGATGCGCTTAAAAAGCAGCGCAAGAATAATGGAGGAATTTTATGCAAAATAAAAAAAAATCAAGTATGCATGTTTTAATACATGGCACTCTTATTTTAACCGCTGCTGGATTTATCAGTCGCATATTGGGCTTCTTCTATAGAATATTCCTCTCCAATACAATTGGTGCAGAAGGAATGGGAATTTATCAGCTTATTTTTCCTGTATATGGTCTTTGTAATGCTCTCTCTAGTGCTTCCATTCAAACGGCTATCTCTCGATATGTCGCTTCTGAACTCTCTCATAATTCAGAAAAAGGAGCTAAAACTACCCTCTATGCTGGACTTTTTTTGTCCCTTTCTTTTTCTACTGTTATGGCTATTATTGTCTATTCCTTTGCAGAACCAATTGCCACTATTTTTCTTCAGGAAGATAGATGTATTCCCTTATTAAAAATTATGGCAGTTTCCCTCCCTATTAGTGCTATTCATACAAGTATTCATGGATACTATTATGGTCTGCAAAAACCTTCTGTTCCTGCTTTCTCTCAGCTTGCAGAACAGATCACTCGTGTTGCTTGTGTTTATTGCTTCGCTATAATAGCTCTAAAAAAAGGAATCCCTCTCACACCAATTTTAGCAGTCTATGGACTATTAATAGGAGAAGCTGCTTCCGTACTTTACTGCGCAGCGGCTTTGAGCTTACATAAATCAAGTATCGCTCGCTCACTCAGTGAAACTCCTTCCTATCAAAAGCAGATGAAAAAAATTTTAGCCTTGGCAATTCCTCTTTCACTCAATCGTTTTATGATAAATTTACTTCAAAGTACAGAAGCTGTCCTAATTCCTACTAGGCTCAGAATGTTCGGACTGACTAATACAGAAGCTTTAGAAATCTACGGTGTTCTCACTGGTATGGCAATGCATTTTATTTTATTTCCTTCTGCGCTGACCAATTCTATTTCTGTTATGCTTTTACCTGCTGTCGCAAAAGCGCAATCTGGAAATAATCAAAAACAAATTAATATGGCAGTTGATTCTGGAATAAAATCTAGTTTATTTATTGGCATTTTATGTACAGGAATTTTTTTACTATATGGAGATGAAATGGGCACTTTAATTTTCAATAATAAAGCTGCTGGAAGCTTTATCACTATCTTATCATGGCTTTGCCCCTTCTTATATTTGAGCACTACCATAGGAAGTATTTTAAATGGTTTAGAAAAGACAGGTATTGTCTTTTTTCATAATATAATTTCTCTAATGATTCGTATCCTTTTTATTATTTTTTTAGTTCCTAAAGTAGGAATCATAGGATATTTATGGGGTATTCTGGCTAGCCAATTAATCATTGCTATGATGCATATATGGAGCATGAAACATTATGTTTCTATTTCTCTTTCTGCCATAGAATGGATTGTAAAACCTATTTTTTGTTTAGCTTCTGCTGCCATTATCACTCATTTTTTGCTCACTTATATTCCTTTTTCCTTTTTGAACCCACTTTTTTTGTTAGCAATGAAATGTGGATTAGTCCTAATTCTTTATTGTATATTATTATTTTTCCTATCGAAAAAAAATCTTTTTAAGGCGTGTTGAGCCATAATATAAACACACCTATTATAATTCTGTATAATAGAATATAGTAGGTGTGTTTTATTAGACAAAGAAATTGGAAAAACTAGGGAAACACTGGAACAAAGGCTCGCTCCGGAAAGGTATTCCTATTCCAACGAAGCCGCGCTTTCGCTCCGTTCCAGACGTAACGGACACTAAATTCTCGGCGCGTGACCGCACCGCTCATTAAGTGCCGACGTCTTCCAAGGGACTTCTTTTGGAATAGGAATACCTTTCCTACGCTAGTCTATATCATAAGCTAGTTTGCAAATCATAATAACCATTGTTACAACAGATTCTAGTAATTGCTTTTCCATTTACACTAAAATTTCTTAGCCTATCAAGTGCTATAGACTGAAACACTATAGGCTAAAGTCAGTAGGTTCGATATGTTGCTAAAGTATCCTAAAATTTACTTTCTAAAAGTTATTTTTCTTTTTTCTATATTTGATATTATCAGGTTAACCAAAAAGTTTCACCTGAAGATGAGTATTTTAATTTTATTATATAGACAATAAAATATAGTAAAACATAAAAACAATTTCTAGGATTTGAGCATTTAGTATACATATAATTCTAATTAAAATAGTAAAATATATATTATTCAATATATCCTAGAATAGCTAATAAATTAGCGAAGGCAAGGAAGTATTCCATAAGAAGCCCCTTGGAAGACGTCGGCACTTA
>CAJUHN010000328.1 GCA_910585935.1 uncultured Lachnospiraceae bacterium
TGGGTTTCCTTGGAAACCGAATGTTGTTTTCTTAAAGTTACTTTCTCTCATTAATGCGTCTACTAACTCTTTCTCTTTTTTCTTCTCTAATTATACTCCCTTCTTTATTATAGGTAAATCTTCTTTTTTCCTTTTTTAAAGCTTATTCATTGATTTCTTTCGTTATATTCATACTTCTCTTCTCCTTTGCGGCTTCTTCTTTCGATCCGATTCCCCACAATATCATACTGATAAACAATCGTGTTCTCTTTATTCTTCTCTTCGCAGAGTTAATTCTTCTCATCATACACATAACTCGTTTCAATCTCTTCTAGCCCATTGCTTCCCCTCTTTTTTCCTTTCCTTTTTAAACGGTTTCTTGCTCCATCGTAGGTATATTGAAGCGATAACCATACCGCTTCTCCTTGTTTGGTTTCTAATTTCTCGAGATTTCCTTCCTCATCATATCCATACTCGCTTCGTTTCTCGGTTTTGTCGGTCATATAATAGTCCATATGAATATTTTTGAAGAAAATCAAATAAAACTGGACATTTTATCGGAATGGGTGTAAAATATACAATACACAGAATGAAATTTACGGATAAAAAATATCATTATTCAAAATGAGGTGTCTGTTATGAATGAAAAAAGTTTGGTTAGAATAGTGGAAACAGAATTAGAAAATTTCAAAAATGTGAATTATGGAAACATTAAATTTGTAAATTATACAAATGCTGAATATCGAGCTGAATTAAAGGAATCGGATATTAATGGCATATATGGACAAAATGGCTCGGGTAAAACAGCTATTATTGAAGCTTTTGATATATTGCAACATATTATGAGTGGAAAAACCATTTCTTATGATGAGTATGAGGGTATGTTTAATGATAAAAAGATGATGAAAATCTCTACAGTATTCTATATCGAATGTGCGGAGAAAAAGTATAAAGCTAGATATGAGTTATTGTTAAAACGATATAAAGAGGAAAAGAAGATTCAAATTTTTTCGGAAAATATAATATATTGGCAAAGAGGAGCTTCATGGAAGAAAGAGAGAAATGTATCATTCTGTAATCCTTATTATGATACACAGTCCATTCTCGAAAATACACCAACTCGTATTGTATCGAAAGATGAGAGTGCGTTATCTAGAATTCGTTTCTTCAATTCTGTACAAAATCTTGCAGTATTTTGTGCACAAAAAAATGTATCTTTGTATTTTAATGATGTAATAAATAAATCATTGCAAGCTGAAAACCAAAATGAAGAAGAAATAGCATTTTCGGATGTGGTAAAGGCTTTATTTGATTTTGCAAGAATGAGATTCCAAGTTGTAAAAGTAAACCAGTTAAGTGTTAATTATTCAAATGCTTTTATTCCTGTGAATGTTCATACTGAATCAGAAAATGAGGTTATGCAAGGATGTATTCCATTGTTTATTAATGGTCGAGGTGATTTTCCAGAAGAGATTTTTAATAAACTTGAGAAAATTGTTGCTGCTATCAATATAGCATTAAAGGCTATTATACCGAATTTATCGATCGAGCTTGTTAAAACAAACGAGGAAAAGAATAAAGACGGAATTAATATTGTCCAAGTAGAAGTCTATTCAAATAGAAATGGAAAGAGATTCTTAACGAAATACGAATCTGAAGGTATTAAACGAATTATTTCTTTGTTAAATTATTTAATTTCTTTATATAATAATCCAGGAGTATGTCTTGTTGTTGATGAGCTAGATGCTGGAATCTTTGAATATCTGTTAGGAGAATTAATAGGTGTTTTGGCAGAAGAGGCTAAAGGGCAGTTAATATTTACTTCACATAATTTACGAGTAATGGAGAAGTTGGATAAGAAGAATATTGTTTGTTCAACTATTAATCCAGATAATAGATATATTTCTCTTAAAGGAATAGAAAAGACACATAATCGTAGAGATTTTTATATAAGGACTATTGTTTTAGGAGGTCAAAAAGAGAAACTTTATGATGATACAGATCTTCAAGATATGGGCTATGCGTTTAGAAAAGCAGGTAATATGGAAGAAACTAATGTTCAAATTCCATTTTCAGCAGAATTCATGGAATTATTAAAAAATAGCTAGTGGATGGAGTAGTGTTCAAAGGAGATGATGCTTTAAGTATGGATAAAGCAGTTATTTTTATTGTTGAAGGAGTCACAGATAAAAGGGCTTTAGAAAATATATTTAAAAAGATATATAGATACAAAGATATCCATTTTGAGTTTACCCATGGTGATATTACTTCAGATGAAAATATTGACAAAGGTAATGTTGAAGAGGAGATTTATAAATTTGTCGATAAATATAGGAAGGATAAGAAACTAAAACTTAGTGATATTTGGCAAATAGTACAAATCTTTGATATGGATGGTACGTATATTGATGATTCGAATATTATACAAGGAGATAGCACGGAAATAGTATATTCAACGGAAAATATTTCTTGTAAAAATATGCAAAAGGTTATAAACAGAAATAAGCATAAACGAGAAATTATGGATTATCTTCTTACGTGTGATAACATTAAAGGAATACCGTACAGATGTTACTATTTATCCAGTAATTTAGATCATGCGCTATATAACCAACTTAATCTGAGCGATGAGCTAAAATCACAATACTCGCAAGCGTTTTATGAACAATTCATGGGAAAAGAAACATTATTCATAAAGTTTCTTGATATGGAAGTTGTTAATGGAGTTCCGGAAAGTTTTTCAGCGTCGTGGAGATACATACGAGAGGAATTGCATTCATTACAAAGACACACAAATTTGAATATCTACTTTAAGGAAAATCCTGTATTATAATTCAAAATATCTGATATATCCCTTAGATTAATGGAATTGATGGCAAAGTTAACTCCCCCCTTGTTCTGAAATTCATTTTTCTCTAGGGTAAATGTTGGTAAGATTTCATTTTTTTCTCCTATAGCAAAACTTCTTGTTACCTTAATACAACGTGGATTTGGATCACAAAAAAAATCCGTAAAAAGCTGCTTATATTCTTCTAAAACGGCGATAAACTTTTTCTTTTCTTTCATCGTTTTTCTCATTCCTTTCGATTCGCTCAAGGCATAATCCAGTTACAAAAAATGTATCGAAGAAGGCGTGGCGAATTTATTTTTGACCCTGTATTGTCATATGTGCCATCGTCCTTTCTAGCACAAACAAGTGGGACTTTAAGTTCCGTCGTAGGAGGACAATCAATGTTACTATTCCTTTTTATTTTTTAAGGTGGGGATACTTAGGATAAAGCTTAAATACTCTATTTCAGGATAAACTTATCAACTAAAATTTTTATAACATGGTTTCTCTTCGTAATATGTTCCGACGAAATGATTGGGATTCTTGGAAATTTTGACCGAAAACTTGTATAAAAGAGGGTATTTTCACACGTTTGTAATTTTATAAGTGGAAGGTAGGCAAGTCTGGCAATTTTAATACTTCTTTCACAACAGAAAAGGGTATCGGTTCTCCGCGAAAACAGAAAGTCGTCTTCTTAAGATTATCGCTTCTCCCGAATACCGCTGCTAATTCCCTTTCCGTAACCCTTAAATGGGTTTCCGTAGGTTCATCGCCTCAGATATTTGTTAAGGTTTTCACTTGGTTCTAGTCCATCTACCATAAAATATATTTTTCCAACACTCGTATTATATAGTATATCAATGTCTTTTACCCAATAGCTATAGTGATACCCCAGTTTTTTCATTCTATCTATATGATTATCTAATATATTATTTCTATCAGGATTTGAAGAGTTCACATCAAACATACGATACTTAGCTTCTTCGATACTTAGCTTCTTCTACTCCAAGTACAATATCATTATTACCTAGTTTTTTCCCTATCTTCTTTCAGAAATCTCCCATATCCATCATACTCATTTATATGGAGTATTACAACAATAAATGATTGCAAAAACACAAACCATATAGGTTAGTAGCATAAAAACTGCTACCAGATGAAAAACTGGTAGCAGTTTTTATCTACTTGACGGGAAATCGTTCTTTTTTATGTAAAAAGTGGGGGATATGTAACCTTTTCTTATTTATCGATAAATAGAGTGTCCTAATCGCAAATTTTCTTTCGTTGATAGAAACTTCATATCAGTAT
>CAJUHN010000329.1 GCA_910585935.1 uncultured Lachnospiraceae bacterium
TTAGTACCGCTACGTCTGGAACGGAGCGAGAGCGCGGCTTCGTTGGAATAGTTCCCTCCCTTAAGCGGAATTTAAGCGAAATTTCGGATATATCGTTTAATCGTCTTCTTCATCAAAGAGGTCATCTTCATCTACTAATTCGTCATATTCTTCGGAATCTAAAAGTTCGTCAAAAGCATCTGCGACTAAATCATATTCGTCATCATCTTCAATATTGGAGAGATCAGGATTGCCATCTTCATCTTCTTCATAACGGTATAAATAAACCTCTCCTTCTTCCTCTTCACTTCCATCTATAGGAAGCAAAGCAATATATTCATTATCACCCGCTGGAAAAATTGTGAGTACAATACATTCTAACTCAGAACCGTCATCTAAAGTGAGAGTCACGGTAGTTTGTTCTTCTAAATCATCTTCAAAATTTTTATAATTTTCACTCATGTGTATACCTCTCTTTTTTTATAATATCGAGAAGAAATCTTCTTCTCTATTCAATGTAGCAGAGTAATATGGAAAAAGCAAGAAAAAGTTAAAACTTTTTTAAAAAATAGGTTGACTTTGCGGAAAAATATAATAAAATAAAACTGAAATACTTATTTAACATCATATGGTAAGAAGGCTTTTATTTTTAAAGTAGAAGAGGAATTGCCAAAAATAAGTGAAAGGTCAGTGGTAGGTAAAGTGAAAGTACTTACACTGATAGAA
Organism: uncultured Lachnospiraceae bacterium; assembly: GCA_910585935.1. Taxonomy (GTDB): domain Bacteria; phylum Bacillota; class Clostridia; order Lachnospirales; family Lachnospiraceae; genus MGBC136627. The sequence continues at coordinate 706 of CAJUHN010000329.1, forward strand.
AGCAATTCGGGCTGTTTGATACAGTACGTCTTGCTCCTAACTAGCGCGAGTGGATTAAAATAGGAGGGAAGTTTTTGTGACAATAAGCAATGCTGACGAAAGCCGTAGGAAAAGTAATTATGTAAAAGAGAACGGAAAGAAGGAATATCGAACAAACAACACAAACAATACAAACAGACAGAAAACAGAGGGCAGAAATACAGAGAACCGCTCTAATCAAGGAAAAAATAATCGTTATAATGGAGAAGGAAGAAATAATCGCTCCAATGGAAATGTAGAAGGTAGTTATCATCGGGAGAAAGATAATAATCGAAAGAGTTATAATAGCCGAAGTAACTATAGTGCAAAGGATAGTGAAGAAGAACAGCCGAGAAGGCGCAGCGAGCCTAAAAAAACTTCTATGGATAGAGATACGAAGTTTAAAGAACAGCAGCCAGATAAAATGGAAATTATAAATCGGTTAGAAAAAGAAAAGAAAGTAATGCAGAAAAAAGAGAAAGAGGAAGAGAAACGCAAAAATACAAAACCTAAAACAGCAGCAAAACCAAAAAGAATGAACAACATTGATTGGACTAGAGAATATGAAAATGATTCTTATGACAATGATGAGATGGATGCGTATTTAATTTAAAGCATATTTGAAATAAAAGGAGAAGATGCAAGTAATAAGAGTACAAGTATGGTATGATTATTACTTGCATTTTCTAAATCAGAAAAAATACTTTGATGGAGGAAAAGATGGAACACGGTTTTTTGCGGGTAGCGGCAGCTACTCCTAAAATTAAAGTAGCAGATTGTGAGTATAATAAAGATCAGATGATAGAGCTGATAGAAAAAGCGGCGGAGAACAGAGTGAAAGTGTTGGTATTTCCGGAACTTTGTATAACAGGATATACTTGTAGTGATTTATTTGAACAAGATGTGTTATTATCTGCTGCAAAAGAGGCTTTGTTAAGAGTGTGTGAAGCTACAAAGGGAAAAAATATGGTAGTATTTGTGGGACTTCCTTTTGAATGGAATGGATGTCTTTATAATACGGCAGCGGTATTATTTGAAGGGGAAATATTAGGACTTATTCCAAAAAGAAATATACCAAATTATTCAGAATTTTATGAGGCAAGATATTTTACAGTAGGTATAGAAGAGGCAATTTATATTCAAATAGGAGAGAAAAATATTCCATTTGGAACAAATATTTTATTTGAGTGTAGAACAATCGCAGGTTTGATATTAGCAGCCGAAATCTGTGAAGATGTCTGGGTGCCATGTCCTCCTAGTATTTCTCATGCACTCGCAGGAGCGACTGTAATTGCGAATTTATCCGCGAGTGATGAAACGACAGGTAAAGATATATACCGGCTTAATCTCGTCGCAGGACAGTCAGCTAGATTAATCAGTGGATATATTTATGCAGATGCAGGGGAAGGGGAATCTACAACGGATTTAGTTTTTTCTGGACATAATATTATTGCAGAAAATGGAACTATTTTAAAACAGACAAAGCGTTTTCAAAATCAAATGATTATTGCAGATTTAGATTTAGACAGACTCCGCTGTGAGAGAAGAAAACAGAGTACTTTTGAACCAAGAAAGCAAAAGGATTATCTTATTGTTCCGTTTTGTATGAAAAATACAGAAGAGAAAGAGCTATTAAGACAAATAGAACCGATGCCATTTGTGCCGAGTAAAAAAGAAGAACGGGAAAAAAGGTGTGAAGAAATTCTTTCCATTCAAGCGATGGGCTTAAAGAAACGCTTAGAGCACACAAATTGCCAAAATGCAGTGGTTGGGATTTCTGGAGGTTTAGATTCCACGTTAGCACTTTTAGTGACTGTGAGAGCATTTGATTTATTAGGAATGAAAAGAGAACAGATTACAGCAGTCACAATGCCATGTTTTGGAACAACAGATAGAACTTATCAAAATGCGGTGATGTTAGCGAAAATATTACAGGTGACATGTAAAGAAGTGCCTTTAAAAGAAGCTGTATTATTGCATTTTAAAGATATTGAACAAGATGTTAAGATACATGATGTCACATATGAAAATGCACAGGCGAGAGAGAGAACACAAGTTTTAATGGATATCGCGAATAAACAAAATGGCATGGTGATTGGAACAGGAGATATGTCAGAATTAGCGCTTGGATGGGCAACTTATAATGGAGATCATATGTCCATGTATGGAGTAAATGCTTCTGTACCAAAAACATTAGTGCGGTATTTGGTGAAATATTATGCAGATATTTGTAGAGTAGAAGCATTAGAAAAGATTTTATTGGATATTTTAGATACTCCTGTGAGTCCAGAACTGCTTCCACCAGAAGATGGAAAGATTTCACAAAAGACCGAAGATATCGTAGGACCATATGAATTGCATGATTTTTATTTGTATTATATTTTGAGGTTTGGATATCACCCACAGAAGATATTAAAAATGGCGGAACAAGCATTTGATGGAAAATATGAAAGAGAAACTATAAAAAAATGGCTAAAAACCTTTTATAAGAGATTTTTTTCACAACAATTTAAGCGTTCCTGTCTTCCTGATGGACCAAAAGTAGGATCTGTAGCAGTTTCACCAAGAGGAGATTTGAGGATGCCAAGCGACGCAGTTTCTAAAAAGTGGTTAGAAGAAGTGGAAAACTTTTAATCATTTGAGAGTATTTCAATGAAAAGGGAGAAAAAATTAGAAAGCATATCAATAATATTGAAAAATATTCTATATGCTTTCTAATAATATGTTACTCTAAATTGGTTTTTTCTTGTTTTATCACAGCTTTATTTAGAGTGAGGCGAAGAGCTTCTATTAATACCTGAGAAGTATATTGATTTTCTTCTGAATATGTAAGCGCATCTAGGGATTGGCTTTGGATTAGCTGCGCTGCTAAATCTTCTAAAGTTGGCTGGATAAGAGGGTACATGGTAGTTACAGTTTCACTTAAATTTGTCAGACGTACAGAATTAATATGATTTTCATCTACCAAAACTTCTATTTCCAGAGCTTGATCATGAAAAACAATAGAAGAAGAATAGACGCCAGCTACATATTTAGAGGAAGTGTCGGTTGTTTCTGTTACATTAGATAGTTCGGATTTGTCTTTTGGAAGAAACATATAGATAAAAAGTATAATAAGCAATACACCTAAAACAGCAAAAATAGCAGTGTAAATGACTTCTTTCATTTGCAGTACAACGATTTTTGTTTTGGCACTCATAGATATAACCCCCTTAGTCTTTAATATAAATTATGTGAATGGTACAGGAAATATACTTAAAAACTGAAAAGGGGGGAAAAGTTGCGATAGGGTCACGCTGGATAGATACTATCTTTTGCCAGACGCGCTCTCGCTCCGTTCCAGACGTAGCGGTACTAAATTCGCGGTTTCGCTTCTT
>CAJUHN010000330.1 GCA_910585935.1 uncultured Lachnospiraceae bacterium
GATTATCATAATCTGTTTCATATAAAATATTATATAATTCTAACGCTCTTTGTTTGTTATTAAAAATAGTGCGAAAGACACTATCCCGATACTCTTGATTTTTCATCATCTCTCTCCTCCTTTGTAACCCCTTTTTTATAGTATAACCTATCTTTCTTCTTATCACAAGATTCTCTTTACATTTTTCTCTAAGATTACTGTTTAGTCTATAATATTATTTAGTTAAATTACTGGATTTAGACCTAAACATAGATTCTAACTTACATTTTTACCAGAAAATTTTTTGAATATTATCTTGTAGTTTCCTTCTAAATCAAATCATAATAAATGTATATTATTTAATTTCTATGAAATAAACCATAAAAAAGTCAAGTAATTACTCAAAAAACTGATATACTTATATTACATCGCGATGAAGAAAGGAACTATATGAGTTATTCAACTATAGCACATGCATTGATTAGTTATGTGGATAATCACTTAGAAGACTTTAATAGTCAAATCGGATATTCGCAATCCGCTTCGCTACTTGCTCATAACCTCATAGCTGCTATCGCAGCTTTTCCGTGGGAGTCTGCACTCCCACGGAAACAAGGAAGTCCCAACCCACCGCTTTCGCCTTAGCGGCTTAGAAGCGGGGGACTTCCTTGATGAGGTTAAAGAAATGTCAAAAAGTTTTGGTTTTTCAGAAATTTATCTTCGGGAACTATTTTTAAAAAATGTAAATATATCTATTATGCAATATTATAAAAAAAGACGTCTTATCATATCTTCTTTTAAACTATTACATTCAAATAAAAAAATAGTGGATATTGCTTTAGAAAGTGGATTTTCTAATCATGAATCGTATACAAGAGCCTTTCAGAAATTATTTGGTATATTACCTAGTAAGTTTCGATTAATTGGAAGAATGCAGCTTGTTACTGGTGCGTTTGAATTGGATCAACTTATTAATAAAGAAAAAAGGAGCGATGAGCTAATTATGAATCAAGAAAATAAAAATACAATATTATATAATATTCCAAAAGTTGAGTGGGGAGCGTATGAAAGTAGTACAATGTTTCCAATCTGTGTGAAAGCAGTATCTGAATACTTGGGAGATGATATTTCTTATGCTTATATTATGGCGGCAACTGGAGCTGCTTTTCGTTTAGTGTGGAATCAAGAAATATGGGATTTAAGTAATATCGATATATATCATACTTTAACAGATTCTAATGATATATATCAGTATGGTGCGAAAGCATTAGGACGAGAATTTACTTCTCTTGTGAGAAAAGATAACACAAAAAAAGAAGATTTTATTGCTTATATAAAATCAAATATTACAAAGGGGTATCCCGTTATTGCATTAGGAATTATTGGTCCTCCAGAACCATGTATTATTGCTGGATATGAAGCTAATGGAGATATTGTTGTGGGTTGGAATTTCTTTCAAAATGATTCTGAATTTTCTTCTGCCATCAGTTTCATGGATAATGGATATTTTCGTTGTAATAATTGGTGGGAAAATTCAGATACACAAGCTATTATGTGTATTGGTGATAAAACAAATACTTCTTATAACGATAAAAAAATAGTGGAAAGGGCAATAAGTATTATGCTTGCAAGAGATGAACATACATATGCGAAAGGAATAAAAGCATATGATGCATGGAAATATATGTTGTTAAATGATAAATGGTTTGAAAATAATACCAGCTTTGATTGTCTTTTTTCAAAATTTTCGGTTCAAAATGACGCTATGGTATGCATCAGCGATGGAAGAAAATGGGGTGCGAAATATTTTAAGGAATTATCTGAAAAATATGGGGAAACAGAAAAGCATATATGTCAGAAAATAGAAAAATATTTTAACAGTGTCAGTAATATTGCAAAAGAAATGATGACCTTAATTGGCGATTGGAATGACATGGAAAAAATGTTACGAAATTTTGGAGATCGCTCTATTAGAGAAAAATTAGGTAAATTAATTGATTCTGCTGAATCAGAAGATACGAAAGCATATGAACAGATAAAATTACTTCTAAATTATATATAAACTATTTTTATATGTTGAAGATAAGAGCTAGATGAACTTTTAGAACATCTAGCTCTCTTTAAAATCTATAACATCTATCCACTATAACTGTCTTCACTATATTATCTTCTTTTTCAAATTTACTTTTATCTATAAAAAATAAAACGATAGCATAACTTCATTGAAATAGTTCCTTGTCTTAAACTTTATTTTTTTATGAATGGAAAATTCTATCTATTTTTCAATTTCATTTAATGCTAATTTAATACACCCCATAATTCCTTGATTATCATTTAAACTAGGAGGTACAATAAATGTTTCCAAATCTTCTAATTCTTTTGTTTTTAAATAACCATTTAGCAATTCTTGAAATTTCTTTCTCACTAATGGAAATAATTGTTCCTGATGCATTAAACCTCCACCTAATATAATTCTTCTAGGAGATAACATCAAGGTATAATTTACCAGAGCTTGTGCGATATAATATGATTCTAATTCCCAGACTTCCTCTCTGTCTGCGAGTTCATAGCCTTTCTTTCCCCAACGCTCTTCTACTGCCGGACCAGCCGCAAGACTTTCCATACAATTTGGGTGGAATGGACAGCGACCTTTATAATTATCATCTGGATGTTTCGCCAATAAAATATGTCCACCTTCTGGGTGCAACATACCATGTAAAAGTTTTCCATCTACATAAACACCAATACCAACACCTGTTCCTATGGTTATGTAAATACTATTATCCAACCCTTTCGTTATTCCCCATGTAGCTTCTCCTAATGCAGAAGCATTTACATCTGTATCTAACCCGACAGGAACTTGTAATGCTTCTTTTAATGTTCCATATAGATCATAATGTGCCCAAGCTAATTTTGGTGTCACTGTAATATATCCATAAGTAGGAGATTTTTTATCCAAATCTACTGGTCCAAATGTTCCTATTCCCAGTGCCTCAATATTTCTTTCTTTAAAATAATCAATTATTTTTGGCATTGTAATTGCAGGTGTTTCGGTAGGAATAGAAATCCTTTCCAAAATATTTCCATTTTCATCTCCTACTGCACATACCATTTTTGTTCCACCTGCTTCTAATGCTCCAATTCTCATTTTATTCCCTCCTATTTCTATATTTTATATTAATTATGTTTTTTAAACAAATTTCACTGCTGTTCCATATGCGATAACTTCTGCTGCTCCCTGCATAATTGCTGAAGAAGCATATCGAATATTTACCACCGCATCTGCTCCTAATTTTTCTGCTTCTTCTACCATTCTTTTTGTTGCAAGCGCTCTCGCCTCATTCATCATCTCATTATAGGCTTTTAGTTCCCCTCCTACTAATGTTTTAAACCCTTGCGTAATATCCTTTCCAATATTTTTAGACTGAATTGTGCTTCCCTTAACTAATCCTAACATTTCTAATGTCTTACCTGTAATATAATCAGTATTTACTAAGATCATCGTATTCTCTCCTCCTTATCTCTTTTATTCTTTCTACTAAAACATAGATAGCAACTCCTATTAATGCAAAAATTATAATTCCTATGATAATTTTTATGATATCGGGAATAGGAACTATCATATAAATACTAAAATAGAGAAACATAATACAAATTATAATAATTGTAATAATAACAGATTCTATTATCTTCTTCGTCATCTCTCACCCTTCCAATCTAAATAATCTGAGTATTGCCGATCCTATTCCATTCATTTTCTTTATTTTATCATTTCTTTCTCTCTATATCAACTATCATTTTTGTGATATACTCTCCTACTTATAAAAGTAGAAGTATTCTTACTGGTTTTTAAGTGAAAATCCCTCTTATCATTTCCTCTATCTCCTCTGTTTCATTTACCATCCCCTTAATGCAAAATATCTCATTTCCCTCCTCCGCCTTTTCTACTATCTCTTTAAACTCCTTCTCTCTATAAGGAAACATTCCTGTCATAAAAAATATTAACTTTTTTCTGACTGGTCTTTTTTTTTCTAAATATTCCATCACCAAAGAACTTATCTTTCCGCTACGATAAATATATACAAATTTATAAAAATCCATAATATCTATACTGTGGCA
>CAJUHN010000331.1 GCA_910585935.1 uncultured Lachnospiraceae bacterium
TGCTCATTAAGTGCCAACGTCTTCCAAGGGGCTTCTTATGGAATACTTCCTTGCCGGAGCTGGTTGATTGGCTGTTCTAATTTGTGAAAAGTGAAATCCTATTATAATAATAAAAAAATTGAACTATAAAAAAATTTTTTTTAGATGATCTAGATTTCATTATTTTAATATATTATAATATAACTTACATTATTTAAAAACATATAAAATACTAAAAGGAGAAAAATTATGAGTAATTTTACAGAAAGTCAAATTGCTGTTGTTGCTTTAGACATAATAAGGTTATATCCCGGAATAAGAACATCTCAGCTTATCGAAGAAGTTCGCATAATCATGAAACCTAGTGGGGAAGATCTCAAAATTTTAAATGATAGAAATGATGATAAATTTTCTCAGAAAGTACGAAATCTTAAAAGCCATAACACTCTTTCTCATTTAGTCACTACCACAGATGAAAGAGATTGTCAATGGTTTCCAAAATCATAAGAAAAGGCTGACATATTTCAGGCAGCCTTTTCTTATTTCCAATAACTGATTTTTAAAACTCTTCTACTCTTATTTATATCAATCTTATTTCTTTTATAACTGTTCCTTATCCTTCAATCGCTATATAATTATCTTTCTGTGATATCACTTTTCTCTGATCCTCTTTCGGAAATGTCAACTGTAAGATACCATCTTGAAATTTCGCTTTAATATCTTCCTGTTTCAAATTTTCTCCTACATAGAAACTTCTAGAACACTGTCCACTATAACGCTCTCTGCGGATATAATTTCCTTCATTATCTGTTTCATCTTTATTGACCCCACGAGAAGCAGTTATCGTTAAATATCCATTTTCTAACTGTGCCTTTACATCTTCTTTTTTATATCCCGGCAAATCCATAACCAATTCATAATTACCATCTTTTTCTCTCACATCTGTTTTTAGCAAATTTTTTTCTCTCTTTCCAAATACTGAATCAGGTGTACGGAAAAACGGATCATCAAATATTTCATCAAATAAATTTTCTCCAAAAATACTAGGCATCATCATACGTCATTCCTCCTTTTATTATTCACTAATTTATCATGAGATACCATTTTATTTTTAAATCTCTATGTTTTTATTTGTTATATATGTAATATAACACATATTATTAGCAATGTCAAGAGATGAGTGCTAATTTTTTGTGAAAATTCTGTGAATTTCATTTTCCATTCTTTTCTCATCTGCTTTAACTCTTCATCACTTCTTAGATATTCCATCAAATTCACTTCATTCCCTCTTTAAATTCCAATTTATTAATGTAATTATACCCTATTCTATGTTATCATACAATTTTATGAAACTCTAAAAGCCATATCAATACTGACTTTTTCGAGAATTATCTTTACATATCTTCTCACTTAATGCTCATGTACCATAAAATAACACATAAGAACTGATAGACAATAATCCGTTATTCCGTGACATGAAGGGAAATTTAATAGAAAAGTTAGTAATAACATAATACAATTATTATCAAATAATGGAACGAAAATTGTCGTTATACTTGAATGTTAAAATGCGTTGCTTGTAGCAACGGATAATTTTTTATATAATTGTAGTAAAGACTAAAAGGAAGGAGGTTATCCCTAATGTTAAACGAAAATATTAAAATAATCAGAAAATCAAAAGGACTTTCGCAACAAGAGCTTGTTATCAAACTGAACGTGGTGCGACAAACAATTTCTAAATGGGGAGCAAGGATTGTCAGTTCCCGATTCTGATATGTTGATCTCCATATCGGAAGTGTTAGAAACACCCATAAGCACGTTGCTCGGAGAAACTGTTATTGAAACGGAGGTTGATAACTTAAAAGCAATTTCCGAAAAATTAGAGGTTATAAACTTGCAACTGGCACAAAGGAAGTATTCCATAAGAAGCCCCTTGAAAGACGTCGGCACTTAATGGGCAGTTCCGCAAGAAGCGGAACTGCGAATTTAGTACTGCTACGTCTTCTACAGAACGAAAATGCGGCTTCGGTAGAAGACTTCCTTGCCAGAGCGCCTCCTTTTAACTTTCACAATTACCTATATTTTCTATATAATCTAATGTAAATATTGTGAATTAATATCATCTCATTACCTTGTCTATATATCTTTGTTGTGTCAAATATACTATTTGATTGTTTTATACGAAATACTTGATATTTGGAGAAAAATAAATTATAATTTGTGTTGTATTGAACAAAAGGATATATAAAGTATAAATTATGTTTGGGAAAGGAGTGTAAAATATGTCTAAAGATCGTTTTATAGAAAGCTACTCACAAGGAGCAACGAATGTCCGAAAAATAATTGTAGACACAGAAACAGGTATCAATTACTTATTAGCTTCATCTTCATTAACATCAGGGTGTGGATTAACTGTTTTGATGGATAAAGACGGAAAGCCTATCATTACTCCAGTTAAAACTGACAAGTAAATATCATTATATAAAAATATCCAAACTAGCCCAAAGGGGGGCAAGATGAACGGGTTTTGCTGTCGTTGACAGTGCTTCCCGTTTTTGCTTGTGGGTACTTAAGAGGCAACAGCTTAAAATAATATGATACCTCTTAAGTAGACAAAATAAATAAAACAATAACTTTTTCCTCTTTTATTTCGCAATCAAATCTAATATTTGATGAATCTCTTTTTCTGACACTGCTCTCGGATTTGTGGCTGTACAAACATCTGCCAACGCAGAAGTAACAATAGCTTCTCTCATCGTTTCAAATTCTGTTAAAGAAACCTTTGCCTCTGTAATTGTAGATGGAATTTGCATCATACGAAGCATATAACTCAATTCTTCTACGAATCTATACACTCCCATCTTTGTATTCTCAAAAGCAAGTCCTACTCTTTTTGCAATCTTTGCATACTTAATAGCTGCTATTGCATCCTGCCTTCCAAAATGCCCATCTAAATCTGCATTAAATAAAATCACATGTGGTAATAACATCGCATTGGCTCTGCCATGTGGAATATGAAATTTCGCTCCTAATGCATGAGCGATACTATGATTAATTCCCAAACTCACATGATTAAATGCCATACCTGCAAGACAAGAAGCCATATGCATCTTCTCTCTCGCAAGATAATCCATTCCATTTTGATAAGCGCGAGGTAAAAATTCAAATGCTAATTCACATGCTTTTTCTGCCAATGCATCTGAAATATCATCTGCCTGTGTAGAAACATAAGCTTCTATTGCATGAGTGAGTACATCAAATCCAGTATCTGCCGTTACAGACTTCGGAGCAGTCATCACAAAATTAGGATCTAAAATTGCTATATCTGGTAAAAGTTCTTCTTTTACTAATGGATATTTTACTCCCTTTTGTGTATCTGTAATCACAGAAAATTGTGTCACCTCAGATCCTGTTCCACTCGTAGTAGGAATCGCAATCAATAAAATTTCTTCTCCTAAATGAATCCTTCTTGTCATAAGAACTATTGATTTTGCCGCATCGATAGAAGAACCTCCACCTAATGCTACTACAGCATCTGCCCCCACATCACTTAAAAATCTCACACCTTCTGTAATCAATTCAATCGGGGGATCTGGCTTTACTTTATCAAAAATATGCACTTTCAAACAATTTTTTAGCTTTTCTGCTACCTTTTCTGCTAAACCAGAACTTGCCATAAAAGAATCTGTAATAATTACCACATTCTTCGCTTTTATTTCCCCTAAAGCATCTATCGCATCCTCATCAAAACAAACTTCTGTTTTTATCTTAAACCGCTTCATATTTTTATTTTCCCCATTTCTTCCCGAGTTGATAATCTTGTTTCAATCCACGCTCAGTAATTTCATGACATACAACATCATCCTACAATTTCAAAAATTAACTTTATTTCAGTGATAGTATATCAATTTCTTTTCTTTCACCACTGCCATAAAATACTGCTTTTACAATTCATTCCTCCATTTATAGAAATGAAAAATTTCCTACTATTTTAATCCAATCTTATCTATTAGATTATCCATTCAATGAAAACTCTAAAAAACAACACTACCTTTTTTAGAACTGTCAATAAACTAGCACAGGGAAGGAAGTATTCCATAA
>CAJUHN010000332.1 GCA_910585935.1 uncultured Lachnospiraceae bacterium
AACGGAGCGAAAGCGCGGCTTCGTTGGAATACGTCCTTGCCGGAGCGCCCCCTTTGATTCTCAAATAGACCAAACTGTAACAAGAAAGTGAGAAAAAGTCCTTGCAATAAAGAAAAAAATATGATAAAATCTTTACAATTTGAAAACAAAAGCGATTTTCATCAAAAGGTGACATAAACAGTTGTTTATTTTTTTGATGAAGCCTCTGCTTTTTTTTTTGCGAAGAAAGATAGCATAAAGACAAAAAAAGAAAGGAAACAGGTGGTTATATGAAAGCTTTTCTCATTTTGGAAGATGGAACAGTGTTTTCTGGAACAAGCATCGGTTCTAAAAAAGAAATTATCAGTGAAATCGTCTTTAACACATCTATGACAGGATATTTAGAAATATTGACAGATCCTTCTTATGCAGGACAAGCAGTCGTTATGACATATCCTTTAATCGGTAATTATGGTATTTGTTATAAGGATATGGAATCTTTAAAAACTTGGCCAGATGGCTATATCGTCAGAGAATTATCTCGAATTCCCAGCAATTTTAGAAGTGAAGATACCATTCAAAATTTCCTAGAAAAAAATGATATTCCGGGAATTTGCGGAATAGATACTAGAGCTCTTACAAAGATTTTAAGAGAAAAGGGCACAATGAATGGAATGATCACCACAAATGAGAATTATAAATTAGAAGAGGTGCTTCCAAAAATAAAAGAATATCAATGCAGCGGTGTGGTAAGAAGGGTGACTCGTACAGAAAAGAAAGTGTTGCCGGGAAGCGGATATAAAGTTGCATTACTGGATTTGGGAGCGAAAGAAAATATCGTGCGTTCTCTGAATAAAAGAAACTGTGAAGTGACAATCTATCCTGCTTATACAAAAGCAGAAGAAATATTAAAATCAAATCCAGATGGAATCATGCTTTCTAATGGACCGGGAGATCCAAAAGAATGTGTGGAGATTATTGAAGAAGTTAAAAAATTATATGCTTCTTCTGTGCCTATTTTTGCTATTTGCTTAGGGCATCAGTTGATGGCATTAGCCACAGGTGCGGATACTCATAAGATGAAATATGGACATCGCGGAGCAAACCATCCAGTAAAAGATTTAGAAACAGGAAGAGTGTATATTTCTCCTCAGAATCACGGTTATGTAGTAGATGTAGAAAATTTAGATGAAACAATAGCAAAACAGAGTTTTATTAATGTCAATGATGGAACAAATGAAGGTCTTTCTTATGTGGGAAAACAGATTTTTACAGTACAATTTCACCCAGAAGCATGTTCTGGACCACAAGATTCGAATCTCTTATTTGAAAGATTTTTAAAGATGATGGAGGTATCAAAATAATGCCAAAGAATCCGAATATTAAAAAAGTATTAGTGATTGGTTCTGGTCCTATTGTGATCGGACAGGCAGCAGAATTTGACTATGCAGGAACACAGGCATGTCGTTCTTTAAAAGAAGAAGGACTCACAGTAGTATTAGTGAATTCCAATCCTGCTACCATTATGACAGATAAAGATATCGCAGATGTAGTTTATATTGAACCATTAAATGTAAAAGTGATTGAACAGATTATTTTAAAAGAAAAACCAGATAGTATTCTTCCTACTTTAGGCGGACAGGCAGCGCTCAATTTAGCGATGGAGTTAGAGGAATGTGGATTTTTAAAAGAAAATCATGTAAAGTTAATTGGTACAACACCAGAAACAATTAAAAAAGCAGAAGACCGTTTAGAATTTAAAAATACTATGGAAAAGATAAAAGAACCTTGTGCTCCTTCTAAAGTAGTGGAAAATATAGAAGATGGCATAGAGTTTGCAAAATCCATCGGTTATCCTGTTGTATTAAGACCTGCTTATACTTTAGGGGGAAGTGGTGGAGGAATCGCTGATAATGAAGAAGAAATGGTAGAGATTTTAGCGAATGGACTCCGTTTAAGCCGTGTCGGGCAAGTGTTAGTAGAGCGTTGTATTGCAGGATGGAAAGAAATTGAATATGAAGTGATGAGAGATAGTGCAGGAAATTGTATTACTATTTGTAGTATGGAAAATATAGATCCAGTAGGTGTGCATACAGGAGATAGTATTGTTGTAGCACCATCTCAGACATTAGGAGATAAAGAATATCAAATGCTTCGTACTTCGGCTCTGAGCATTATTAATGAATTAAATATTACAGGTGGATGTAATGTACAGTTTGCGCTTCATCCAACCAGCTTTGAATATTATGTGATTGAAGTAAATCCACGTGTGAGCCGTTCTTCTGCATTAGCTTCTAAAGCGACGGGATATCCTATTGCAAAGGTAGCTGCAAAAGTAGCATTAGGCTATACACTAGATGAAATTAAAAATGCTATTACAAAAAAGACATATGCCAGTTTTGAACCAGCTATCGATTACTGTGTAGTGAAAGTTCCAAGACTGCCATTTGACAAATTTATCAGCGCAAAAAGAACTCTGACTACACAGATGAAGGCGACAGGAGAAGTGATGAGCATCTGCACAAATTTTGAAGGTGCTCTGATGAAAGCACTTCGTTCTTTAGAACAGCATGTAGACAGTTTAATGTCTTATGATTTCACGAATTTATCAGAAGAAGAATTAAAAAAAGCACTTTACCGAGTAGATGACAGAAGAATTTTTGTTATTGCAGAGGCTTTAAGAAGAAAATTTTCCTATGAAGAAATTTATGAAATTACCAAAATAGATAGATGGTTTATCGATAAAATAGCTATTCTGGTGGAAATGGAAGAAGAATTAAAGACCAAGCCTTTGACAAAAGAACTTTTAAAAGAAGCTAAGAGAATAGAATTTCCAGATAATGTGATCGGAAGGCTGACTAATAAATCTGAAAAAGAGATCAAAACACTGCGAAAAGAATGGGATATTCATGCAGCGTTTAAAATTGTGGACACTTGTGCAGCAGAATTTGAGGCAGAAACGCCTTATTATTATTCTTGCTTTGGCAGTGAAACAGAAGTAGAACCTAAAACAGAGAGAAAGAAGGTTTTAGTGTTAGGTTCTGGTCCTATCCGAATCGGACAAGGGATCGAATTTGACTATTGTTCTGTTCACAGCACATGGGCATTTAGTGAAGAAGGATATGAAACCATTATCATCAATAATAATCCAGAAACAGTGAGCACAGATTTTGATATCGCAGATAAATTATACTTTGAGCCTCTCACACCAGAAGATGTAGAAAATATAGTAGAAATCGAAAAGCCAGATGGAGCAGTTGTTCAGTTTGGAGGACAGACAGCGATTAAATTAACAGAAGCGCTGATAAAAATGGGCGTTCCTATTTTAGGAACATCTGCAAAAGATGTAGACGCTGCAGAGGATAGAGAATTATTTGATAAGATTTTAGAGGAATGTAAAATACCAAGACCCGCTGGAAAAACAGTATTCACTTGTGAAGAGGCGATAAAAGCTGCAAGAGAATTAGGTTATCCTGTTTTAGTACGTCCTTCTTATGTATTAGGCGGGCAAGGGATGAGAATCGCGATTTCTGATGAAGATATCACAGAATTTATTGGCATCATCAATCGAATTGCACAAGAGCATCCTATCTTAGTGGATAAATATTTAGTGGGAAAAGAAATTGAAGTAGATGCAGTATGTGATGGAACAGATATTTTAATTCCCGGAATCATGGAGCATATTGAAAGAGCGGGTATTCATTCTGGAGATAGTATTTCCGTATATCCGGCACAGAGTATCAGCCAAAAAGCGATAGAAACGATTGAAGAATATACAGAAAAGCTGGCACGTTCTTTACATGTAAAAGGATTAATTAATATTCAATTTATTGTGTGTCAAGATGATGTTTATGTGATTGAAGTAAATCCTCGTTCTAGCCGTACTGTTCCTTATATTAGTAAAGTAACAGGAATCCCGATTGTAAAACTTGCCACAAAAGTGATTATAGGAAAAACTATCAAGGAATTAGGATATGAACCAGGTCTTCAAAAGAAAGCAGATTATATCGCAATTAAAATGCCAGTATTTTCTTTTGAAAAATTAAGAGGTGCAGATATCAGTTTAGGAC
>CAJUHN010000333.1 GCA_910585935.1 uncultured Lachnospiraceae bacterium
CGCGAACCCTTACGGGTTTGCTTATTAAGTACCAACGTCTTCCAAGGGGCTTCTTATGGAATACTTCCTTGCCTCCGCTGGTGGCTGGCTGTTCTACTTCTATTTTTGGCTAGGAAAATAGATTTTTATTTTCATAAATAAATCCTTTTGTATGTCATAGGCGGAAATACATTACTTTTAGGTGATGGGTAGTTGATGATAAGATATGATAACCTTTCATGATTCGTTGAAAAGTGAATGTTATGATAAGTTATAAAATCGAAGTGAGAAGAGATATAGAAGGAATTTCTGGAAAGGTTAGTATTTCTATGGTGTTTGGAGTTTCGCAATTATCTATATATTTTAAGATTAAGAAGGAGAATAAAAAATGGCACAAGAAGCATTAGGAATGATAGAAACTAGAGGATTAATAGCAGCAGTGGAAGCAGCAGATTCTATGCTGAAGGCAGCAAATGTGGAATTAGTGGGCACAGAAAAAATAGGTTCTGGATTAGTGAGTGTTATGGTGCGCGGTGATGTGGGTGCAGTAAAGGCAGCAGTAGAAGCTGGTTCAGATAGTGCGTCTAAATTAGGAGAGGTATTAGCTACTCATGTGATTCCAAGACCGCATACAGATGTAGAGAAAATACTCCCTAAATTGAAATAAAGACAAAAAAATACTTTTTTATATATGTTTTATATTCTTGAATTTCAGACATCTAAAGATGTGATTTTCTATAGGATAAAAGAAAAAAGGATGGCATAAAAAATGGCATCCTTCTTTCAGAATATAGAGATATTCTGAGAAAAAGAAAATTGGAAAGCAGAATTAAAATTTAGAGAGAAAAAATCAGGAAAAGAAGTCGTGTACATTCTCTGTTTGAGAAAAAGCAGGCGGAACAGGAGCAGGAACATGATAGTAGGGAAAGTGGTAGGAAGCGTAATCGCAACCAGAAAGAATGAATATTTAGTAGGAAATAAATTTATGATAGTAGAACCTTTAGAGGGAATGAAAAGTGAAAATAAACGAATGGTTGCTATTGATAATGTAGGGGCTGGAATAGGAGAGGTTGTTTTAGTCGCATTAGGAAGCGCCGCGAGAATCGGCTGTGGTTTAGAAAATGCTCCTGTGGATGCTGCGATTGTAGGTATTGTAGACGATGGAATCGGATTGGAATAATCCAGATGGGAGCAGGAAATATGAACATTACAGAATTAAGTACAGTCATGCGTGAAAATGGTGTGGTTGGTGCGGGTGGTGCAGGCTTCCCGTCTTACGCAAAGTTAAATACAAAAGCGGATACGATTATATTAAATTGTGCGGAGTGTGAACCACTTTTAAAGCTCCATAGACAAGTGCTAGAGAAATATGCATTTGAGATATTGAGTACATTAGAAGTGATCGCAGATGCAGTAGAGGCAGAACACATCATTATTGCAATAAAAGGTAGTTATAAAAATGCAGTAGAAGCAGTAAAATCAAATTTGAGTTCTTTTAAGAAAGTTGAAATTGGCATTTTGCCTGAAATTTATCCTGCTGGTGATGAAGTGATCACAATTTATGAAACAACAGGACGAGTTGTTCCTCCGGGAAGCATACCCATAGAAGTTGGAGTTATTGTTTATAATGTAGAAACTATTTATAACGTATATCGGGCGATGAAAGAAACTGCGCCAGTTACATATAAATATATCACGATTGCAGGAGAGGTGAAGAATCCTGTCACATTAAAAGCGCCTCTTGGAATGACTTATCAGGAATTGATAGAATTAGCAGGAGGGGCGACAGTAGAAAATCCTGTTTTGATCGCGGGCGGTCCTATGACAGGCAGAATAGCCAGTGGGTTTGAAACGGTGACAAAGACGAGCAATGCGATATTAGTGATGCCTCCTTCTGCTTATATTGTATTAAAGAGGAGCAGTAAAATTCAAGTTGATATGAAACGAGCGATGGCGGCGTGCTGTCAGTGTCAGATGTGTACAGATTTATGCCCTAGACATTTGCTAGGTCATCCGATACAGCCTCATGCTTTTATGCGTTCTGCCAGCAGCGGAGTGACCAGCGATATAGAACCTTATATGGGAACGATGTTTTGTTCACAGTGTGGATTATGTGAAATGTATTCTTGCTTTCAGAGTTTATCCCCACGCACATTAATTGGAGAATGTAAAGCAGGTCTTCGCAAAAATGGAGTGCCTATTCCAAAAGGAGTAGAAGCAAAACAGACAGATCCACAGAGAGATAATCGAAGAGTTCCTATGTCACGTTTGACAGCTCGATTAGGGTTATCGAAATATAATGTGCCAGCTCCTTTAAAAGATGAATTGGTGACACCTGCACAGGTGAAAATACAGTTGACACAGCATATCGGAGCGCCTTGTACAGCAACGGTGAAGGCAGGAGATAGTGTAGTGGCTGGACAGATGATTGGAACAGTGGATAACAGCAAATTAGGGGTGAATATTCATGCATCGATTACAGGAACAGTGATAGATGTGAATGAAAAGTTTGTTACAATAAAAGCATAATTCTGGGTTTCAGATAGGAAAGGAAGCATACGATGAGTAAAGCAATAGGAATGGTGGAATACAAAACGGTATCGACAGGGATACAAGCGGCAGATTTAATGCTTAAAACAGCAGATGTGGAAATCATAGAAGCTCAGACGGTATGTCCGGGCAAATATATTGTCATCATCAGTGGAGATTTAAGCGCGGTTACAGCTTCCGTAGAGGCTTCTAAAACGCAGTATGGTCAACAGCTAATCGACTATTTTGTATTAGGGAATCCTCATGAATCGATCTTTTCTGCTATTTATGGAGCAGCAAAAGTAGAAAATGTAAAAGCGTTAGGAGTATTAGAAACATTTTCTGCCGCTTCTATTATCGTAGCAGCAGATGCGGCAGCGAAAACTTCTATGGTGGATTTGATTGAATTGAGAATCGCCAGAGGAATGTGTGGGAAATCATATCTCATGCTGACAGGTGATGTGGCTGCTGTACAGGCTGCTATTGAACGGGCACAATCAGAAGTGAGTGAAAATGGAATGTTTTTAGAGTGTTCTGTTATCCCAAGTCCTGATAAGCGGTTATGGGATAGCATTTTATAAAGTAGCTTAAAGGCGGTGGGGAATATATGCTGGCAATAGAAAGGCGGAATGAAATCTTAACCAAATTACAAGAGGACAAAAGGGTAGTGGTCAGTGATCTGAGTCAGATTTATCATGTGACAGAAGAAACAATAAGAAGAGATTTAGAAAAATTAGAAAAAGAGGGTCTGGCGAAAAAGACATATGGCGGTGCAGTATTAAATGATAGTTTTTATACAGATTTACCCTACACCGTGCGAAAAAAAGCAAATGTATTGAGTAAACAGCAGATAGCAGAGAGAATAGTTTCTAGGATAGGAGATGGAGCTCATATTATGCTAGATGCTAGTTCTACGGCATTGTTTGTGGCAAAACAGTTAAAAGATAGAAAAAATCTCACGATCATCACAAATTCCATTGAAATTTTACTGGAGATTTCAGATAGAAGCGGCTGGAATATTCTCTGCACAGGAGGGATGTTAAAAGAAGGAGGACTCGCTTTAGTAGGATATCAAGCGGAAAGGATGTTTAGTTCTTTTCATGTAGATTATGCGATATTTTCTAGTAAAGGAATTGATATAGAAAGTGGGATTATGGATTCTAATGAAAATGATGCGCAAATTAAGAGATTGATGACAAAGGCGGCGAAAGAAAGAATTTTAGTGGTTGATTATACGAAGTTTGAAAGGATTTCTTTTGTGAAGGTCTGTGAATGGACAGATATTGATTTATTGGTGACGGATAAAGAACCAGAAGAACGATGGAAGCAGGCATTGGAATCTTTTCAGGTGGAGTTGATCTATGAATAAAAGGGGATATGCCAAAGGGTCGCACAGGGAAGGAAGTATTCCAGCGAAGCCGCGCTTTCGCTCCGTTCCAGACGTAGCGGTACTAAGCGCACAGACCTTTTAGGTCTGTTTGCTAAGTGCCGACGTCTTCCAAGGGGCTTCTTATGGAATACTTCCTTCCCTGTGCTA
>CAJUHN010000334.1 GCA_910585935.1 uncultured Lachnospiraceae bacterium
CTGGAACGGAGCGAAAGCGCGGCTTCGTTGGAATACTTCCTTGCCTCCGCGTCCCCTTTTAACTTTCTCAATCACCTATTCTTTATCATTTTCATAATCTAATCTCTTCACTCGATATTGAATATCTTCTAATATTTTGCGATTAGCAGCTATCAAATCCGCCTGCAGTCCTACAATAATGGTTTGAAATCCTAACAACATCAATGTACTAGCTAAAATCAACGATTGTACATGTCCATTTCCCGAACCTGAAAAGAAAAATACTAAAAATCGAACTCCGATCACAGCTCCTAACAAAAACACAAGCGCCCCAATAATAGAGAAAAACTTTAATGGTTTATACATCATAAACGCCCTCAGTATTGTGACCATTGATTTTTTTACATATCCAAACATACTATGAAACAATCTAGATTTTCTCAATTCTGGATTCGTCCGAATCGGAACAGATGTCATCGCTATTTTACTTCTTCCTGCCTGTACAATCGTTTCTAAAGTATAAGTGTATTCATTTATCACATTTAGCCGCATAGCAGCATCTCTGCTATATGCGCGAAATCCACTAGGAGCATCTGGAATATCAGATTTAGAAGCCACTCTGACCACATAACTTCCAAAATGCTGCAATTTCTTTTTCAGAGGCGAAAAATGTTCTGTTTCATCAATCGGTCTTTCTCCTATCACAATATCTGTCTTTCCTTCTAAAATAGGGCGCACTAATTTCTCAATGTCCGCTGCTACATATTGATTATCTGCATCTGTATTGACAATAATATCAGCCCCATTTCTCAGACAAGCATCGATTCCCGCCAAAAATCCATAGGCGAGTCCCTTATTCCTTTTAAAATTCACCACATAATTGACGCCCCATTTTCTCGCAACTTCCACTGTCCTATCCTTACTTCCATCATTAATAATCAAATATTCAATCTCATCGATTCCTTCTATCTTTTTTGGTAAATCTTGAAGCGCGATATGCAGAGTCGCTTCTTCATTATAACATGGTATTTGAATGATTAATTTCATTTTTCCTCTCCTTTGACTTCCATGACTTTTTCCGCCAATTTTTGTGGATTCCCCATCTCCACAAAATAAATTCCCTCCTGCTCTTCTTCAAATAGTTCATGATTCGCCAAGTTCTCCCCTAAAATCATCTTTTTCCCCATCGCATGATAAATATACGCCTTTCCTGGTATCGTTCTTTTTGCTTTTTCAATCTCTTTATTAAAATGTCCTGCCAAACACAGATCCGCCATTGCAATCCAATCTGCTAATTCTTCCTGTTCTACCCATGAAATATATAAAATACTTTCTGATTCTATTTTTTCCTTTACAGGTCCAATTATCACAAATTGAATATCTTTTTTTTCTTTCAAAATCTGTGCTGATTTTAACACAATATCAACTCCTTGTAAAGGTAATATGCTTCCAAAATATAAAACAATGAATTTATCCTGCCATTCTTTTTTCTTTTCTTTCTTTCTTTTCTTATAAATTTTAGTATCCGCTTCTAAATAAAG
Source organism: uncultured Lachnospiraceae bacterium (assembly GCA_910585935.1). GTDB lineage: Bacteria > Bacillota > Clostridia > Lachnospirales > Lachnospiraceae > MGBC136627. The sequence goes on from CAJUHN010000334.1 coordinate 1,521, forward strand.
CACCTTTAACTTTTCCTCAGAAAGCCCAAATTCTTTGACAAAATACTCTCCATGTGCTTTTGTATCTGCGATCACTACATCTGCCTTCTGAATTGTATTTTTATCCAGCTTCCAAAACAATTTCGCAAAAAAAGAACCATCTTTCCATTTTTTTCTATCCCAAATCATGGTATCATACAAAGAAATAAAAAAATCTATTCCTAATCTCTTCCCTCTAAACTTCCAGAAAAAAAAAGGCACAATGAGCTGTGGCGCGAATCCAACAAAAACAAAATCAAACTTTTTTCTTGACAATAACAATAATTTCCAATAAACATAACATAATCTCTTAATATAACTCCTATCATAACTCCCTAAGATCAAAACCTCTTTCCCCTGCTTTTTTAACAAATTTATCTCTTGTGTATTTCTCAAATAATCCAAATTTTTTGTCGTAATAAATAAAACTCTCTCTCTCACAACCACGCCTCTATCTTCCTATATGATAATAAATCTGATACCCGACAAATGCCACTGCCTCTCCTAACATAGTCCAGATTCTCGTTGTCAAAGTGATCAATAATACTAACTCATAACTATAACTACTTCCTAATAATAAACTCAACACTCCCTCTCGTATCCCCATGCCATTAGGAGAAGGGCTTAAAAAACCTACCACCCAAGAAATAGGATAAGAAAGTATCAAATAAATTCCTTGCATAAATTTTATATCAGAAAACGCTTTTACCAAAACAATCAACCCGAATCCAGTGAAAATCCAAACTGCCATATAGCGCAGCAATACAGAATATACATAACGATTTGTCAAATAAATTTCTGCGAGATCCTCTTTAAATATCTTTCCCAAAATTTTAGTTCCCACTCTCACTCCCCATGGGAGCAGCAATAAAACGACTAAAATTCCCGCGATAAATGCTATCGTAAGCCATAAATTCAGCACTTCCTTCATCAAAACAGGCAAAAAAAAGATAAAAAATAATCCGCTGGATACAATTTGAAATACATATTCTAATATCATACTAGCTGTAGTGGCACTTTTTTCTACTCCTTTTTCTGTACACATATATGCCTTTCCTACAATATTCCAAATACCTCCGGGAATATAACGAGCTAGTGCAGATATCATATGAATATTCAAATATTCCCGCTTTGTGAGTCTAGGATCTAGATTCCACAACACATAAGCCCAATTATAGCCTGTTGAAAGAAAAGCAATCGCATATAAAATAATAGCGATTATTAAAATAATCCAATTTGTATTCGCTAAATATGGCTGAATATCATTCCAATTCTGCACAAATTGATAAACCATAAATCCTAAAATCACTAAGGATAATACTATTCCTAACAGTTTTACAATCTGTTTTTTCTTAGATTTTTTCTCTTTCCTCTCCATTTTTCTCCTCAAATTTTGCTTTTTTATCATATAAATTACGTTTCCGCTCAAGGCAGGGAATGTTCCAACGAAACCGCGCTCCCGCTCCGTTCCAGACGTAGCGGACACTAAATTCGCAGCCCCTAACAGGACTGCTCATTAAGTGCCGACGTCTTCCAAGGGGCTTCTTTTGGAATCATTCCCTGCCCTGAGCTGCTTTATTAGCTCTTCTATAAACTATAAGCCCCTCACATGTATCATAAATATTTTTGTTTTATGAATGGATAAATGTTTTGAGATTTCTTTTTTTGAAGCTTCTGTTTCATTTTATATTCGTGCTTTTTTATCTCAATCATCAGGAATACAATCAAATGTGTTGTCATATGTCCTCAAAAAGAACTTATTATTCTTATACTTGAATATCACAGCAAGCTGACTATTTTTATTTGTAATCTAATAATCAAATATAAATTATTATGTGCTATCCTTAAATGTTTATTTACTAAATTATAGATTAAAATATAACATTAGAAAATGCTCTATAATAAAACATTTCCCATTAAACTAAAATTTTAGTCACCCCAGTCTATATCCCAACCATCAAGTTTTTTCCATTCAAAATCTTCTTCAAAATCACTATAACACTCTTCACAAATGCAACATGACAAATCTAGAGGAAGAAACCACCATTGATGTGGATTATCTTGTACTGGTTCTAAACAAAATTTACAGCATCTCAAATGGCGTGTATACCTGCAAATTTCCTCTCCATCTGTTGGGTTTAATTCAGCTTTTTTTAGATATTCAACATCGCTATGTAATAATCTCCAATCATCTTTCGCCGTCATAATAACATTCCCTTTAAATTCTAATTTTTTATTATTTTGATTACATTGCTGTCAATTTTAATCTTAAACTTCAAAACAGAAAAACAATCATATGCTATCCTTTTTGCCAGCATCTCCTTTTAAATCTACCTTACAGTGATATACTCCCCTACTTGCGGAAGTAGAGGCTTCTTATTGATATGATCTCAAAGCATTTTTTTGTCTTTGGGGCTATCCCTCCCTAATGACTTTCTTTTCTATATCTTTAATATTCTTAGTCCTTCTTTCAATATGTTTCTACTTGCATTGATATCTCGATCT
>CAJUHN010000335.1:0-3279 GCA_910585935.1 uncultured Lachnospiraceae bacterium
GTTTTGGAAACATTCAGTGGAAATATGAAAAGAACAAGAAATGGAACAATATTGTTTTGTGAGGAGAAATAGAATGAGTAGTATTATTAACGGTGTCGCATCTGAGTATGATATGCAGAAAGTATCAAGAACTTATGAAAGTAATAGTAAATTACCACAAACAAACTGCAATATTCCAATGCCAAATATTAAAAACGCTGGCGAAAGAATTTGTGAGAATTGTAATAAAGAAGATGTGTGTAAATATAAAGAAGAATGTATGAAAGCTGTAAAAGATATTTTAGACATTGAAAGCAGAACAAATGTGTTTATTAGAATAAATATCAACTGTAAAAAATGGAGTGGTAAACCTGCTATTGGTATAAGATAGCAATCAAATTTTCATTTTATTTGGAGGTATCTGTTGATGTTATTATTTATTTTAATTCATATAATTGGTGCAATAATTACTATATTCATTCATTTCAAAAATGGAACATTTGAATATGCTGCAAAGTATGGGGATGGTATTCGGTTTGCAAATCCATTTGATGTAGCATATATGGATCTGATTTTGTGGGAAATTCAATTTGTAGTATTTATTTTTGAATTTTTTGAAGTTTCATTCGACAATATAATTGTAAAAACGTATGAAAGGAAGAAGGATTAAAGTTATGATATATACAAGTTATTTCGCAAAACTAAAAGAATTGGAAAAACACAATATTATACCAATTTCAATCTGTGGTAAAGCACCTGATTGGTATAAGGGGTTACAGTATAAGAAACTGGCTCCGAAGTATGGATTTTTTTATGGAATGGAAGAAGAATCATGATAACGATTATTACATAGAACATTTTCAGAAAGAAGTTTTGGATGGGCTGGATGCTGCGACTGTAGTTAAGGAGATAAATTATATGGGTCCAAATGTAAATGGTAAAGATATTGCTCTGATCTGTTATGAGAAACCATCAGATTTTTGTCACAGACATTTGGTGGCTGAGTGGTTAAATAAGAATGGATTTAAGTGTGAGGAATGGAAATAAATGATAGAGCTGTTACATTAAGAATTTACCAATAATGCAACAGCTACAAAAATTGAAATATTCGTATATAGATAATATATAACTATTATTTAAAATAACTGGTGTCTGTTTTCCCGGTTAGTAATAAAGCATCTATTTTAGAACGAATAGACTTAAGAATAAAATTGGCTTGATATTCAGTCCAATTAAATTCTTTAGATAATTCAACAATATTTTTACTTGTAAATATTTTACTTAATAGTTCTGGATTTTTCAATAAATCATAACCTGTTGAAAAATCATAATTAATGTTGTTTATATTATGATTTCTAGGTATTATTAAAATGTTATTTTTAATAGTATTATCAAATTTGTTTAATGTATGAATAGTTTTTTGCCATAAAGCATTTGAAGAAATATTTAAGTTATTAATTAATAGTATATAATTTTTATCTGGATTCCAATATTTGCTGGTTGAATGATATATTTCTGATGACAAACAATGATTTATATAACTAAACTCAAATAATTCATTATAATATTTCATCAAATTGCTACTTTCTTCGGTATAAAGAATTTGAGAAAATTGGTGTAACAAAGATGCCATAAATACTGTTTTCCCTGATTTTTTAGATGAAAAAATATGAGATAATGAATTAAAAATGTTTTCATACTCATTTTCTAAAGTGTAAGAAAAAAATAAATAAATGTTAGTGAAATTACTACGCCATTCATGGAATATTGATTTATAAATAGAGCATTCTTCTGGTTGAAAATCAGTTTGATCTAATAAAGTAGATATTTGCAAATCGGAAAGACCGAGTTTGTCTAGCAATTTTATTCCATCAGTGGTAATTTTGTACTTATCTTCAATACATATTACTAAGTTATTTTTATATAAAATTTGAAGAATTTCGCTTATCTCTTTTAATGGAATATTGGTTTTTGTGGAAATTTCAGTAAGAGTACAAAATGAATTTCCTTCGAGCCATTCCAAAATTAGTACGTTTTTGGGATTATCAAGTAAGGGGGAACTATTAGTCGTTAAATATGTTTTTATATTCATTTAATATCTTCCTCCTGTTAAGTATTTGTATTCTTTAATTCCGTTAATAGTTTTTAGACTATATGTAATTATAGAATCTAATGAATCATCGTCATATGATACAATTTCTGCACTTAAAATACAACTAATACTTTCTAAACTTTTAACACTATATCCATTGGAAAATTTACTGTTAAGAAAAATAAGTATTTTGTTATTTACTCTTACATCACTTGCAAAATCATGTATTTCAGCGATTGAACCTGGTGTTTCTGGTATTGATATAATTAAATCGTATTGTTCAGCTTGTACTAATTGTTGTAATCGAATGGAAAAAGTACAATTTTCATCACATAATTCTTCGCTGAACATTGCAAGATTTCCTTCTTGTCGCAATTTGGCACGAAGAGATTTACGTATTTGTGCAATATTTGACGATGATACTGGAGATGGACCCCAGATTAAAACCGATACAGGAAGTCGTTTTATTTCAGATAACTTTTCATTATATTTTGGAAGCATTCGTTTTAACAGTTGTTTGGCTTCATCACTTAATTCGTTTTCCCAATTGTTTATCTCGTATGGCATAAGATTAATCCTTTCTAATGTTAATATGGAAAATTATAACATATTAACTAGAAAAATAAAATAGAAGATAATAATAAATAAAAAAGTCTTTTAATCTCCCCATTTGAAATGGGGGGTTGCTAATTAGAACAACTCTTTCATTGGCAAAATTGGAGGTGAAATGTAGCTATTAAGAAGAAAAAATTAAGATATGGATATGAATTTATCACTTGTCCTATATGTAAATCAAAAACTTTTGACTACTGTTCCTATTCTGAATGGGGTTGGGGAACAGTAGAGCAACATGGATATTGCGATAGATGTGGATACGTTATTGAACAAGCATATTCGCCTTCTATGGAAGCTTTTTTAGATATTAAGAAGGGATTTAAAAATTCATTTGGAGAATATTATCCAAAGAATATTAAAAGGCATAAAAGGATAAGAAAAAAACTAAATTTTAAAAATATAGAGATAAATCCAAGATGGATATTTTATACATAAAAGTTATTATTAGTGAGGTGGTTAATTGAAGAGTAATATATTTATACCTAAGACAATAAATGTAGGATATCAGAATCGTTCTGGTACATACACAGGAAAATTAGCTTATATAATTTATTATGATGAAAAAGGAAAGCTACGGAAAGAAGCATCTTGGA
>CAJUHN010000335.1:3289-4015 GCA_910585935.1 uncultured Lachnospiraceae bacterium
TAGCTGGCGTGATGAAAAGATTCCAAACGAAGAATTTGATAATGTGCCAACAACTGGATTTGTATTAAACAAAAAGGTTGGTGATTATTCTTCGGGCTGGGATCATAGACAAGCATATTGTAGAGTATACGATCCACGAAACTTTGAGTTTGAAATTACCATTGAAAATCTACTGTATATTCTTGAAAATGCAAATTCTATAAAAGGTAAAGGACTTGAGGGAGAATTTGTTTATGGATGGGATGGCAAAGATTTGGTACTTATGCCAGTGGAGTCCCCTGATTATAAACAGATTTCAGAGTATAACAAAATCGTACATAATAATGAAAGCATTAAAGCAAAAGATTTAATTGTAGGTGCTACATATCTTACAAAAGATAATGAAGAATGGATTTATGTAGGAAGATTCGACTATTATGACAGTGGCTATAAGTGGACTGAAAATGGAGAAGTAAAAACAAGCAAATCAGGAAAAGAAATCCCACGTGTACATGGTAGATATGGGTATGAGTATATTGATTATGACTATATAGACAACTATCCATATGGAAAATATTATTGGTTTGCTACTAAAAATAATGATACATGGAATTTCATACAGTTTAAAAGTATTCCCAAAAATAAATTTATTAGTTGTGTCGATGATAAATGCACATCAAAATATTCTGATATATTTTGGGCTTTGGAAGGCTCACATCATTATTCACCATATGATCCATTAAAAGA
>CAJUHN010000336.1 GCA_910585935.1 uncultured Lachnospiraceae bacterium
GAGCGAAAGCGCGGCTTCGTTGGAATATTTCTTTCCGAAGCGAACCTTTGGTCAAAATGCCTTCTCAACTTTTCTAACTCTTCTGTACATAATTCCCTTAATTCCACATATATAACAAAAAATTCTCTTCTATTTTACCTAAAATGGATTTTGATAAATTGCTTCTTCTCCTAAGTTATCTTCTATTCGGAGCAAACGATTATATTTTTCTGTTCGGTCTGCTCTGCAAGGTGCACCTGTCTTTATCTGTCCTGCATTCACTGCTACTGCGATATCTGCAATCGTAGTATCTGCTGTTTCTCCAGAACGATGAGAGATTACTGTTTTATATCCCGCTTTCTGTGCCATTTCAATCGCATCAAACGCTTCTGTCAATGTACCTATCTGATTAACCTTAATCAAAATAGCATTTGCTGCCTTCATCTCTATTCCTTTCTTTAGCCTCTTAGTATTTGTCACGAATAAATCATCTCCTACTAATTGTATTCTATCTCCCAATCGTTCTGTGAGTTTTTTCCAGCCATCCCAATCTTCTTCTTGTAATCCGTCTTCAATAGAAATAATCGGAAATTTATTCACTAAATTTTCTAGATATTCTATCATCTGTTCTGTATCTCGATATACTTCTTCTCCGATCATCTTACTCTCTCCGGGAAAATAATACTTCTTTGTTTCCTCTTCATATAATTCACTCGCTGCCACATCCATCGCAATTTTTATATCCTTATCAGGTTCATATCCAGCATTTTTGATAGCCTCTACCAAAAAAGTCAATACTTCTTGTGCATCTTTTAAATCAGGAGCAAATCCCCCCTCATCTCCTACTGCTGTAGATAACCCTTTTTCTCTCAATAACTTTTTTAAAGTGTGATAAATCTCCGCACACATCTCCATTGCTTTTTGAAAAGTAGGTGCTCCTACAGGCATAATCATAAACTCTTGAATATCTACGGTATTATCAGCATGTTTTCCTCCATTTAAAATATTCATCATTGGTACTGGTAATGTGCGCCCATGTATTCCTCCCAGATATTGATATAAAGGAATTTCTAAAGAGTTCGCTGCTGCCTTTGCTGCTGCCATAGAAACGCTTAAAAGTGCATTTGCTCCTAAGTTCTGTTTATTCTCTGTTCCATCTTTTTTTCTTATCAGTGTATCTATTTTTATCTGTTCTAATCCATTTTCTCCTACTAATACTTCTCTTAAATCCTTTGTCACATGTTTCACTGCATTTAAAACGCCTTGTCCATGATATCTTTTCTCTCCATCTCGCAGTTCCACCGCTTCAAATTTTCCAGTAGATGCCCCAGATGGAACAGAGGCTCTTCCTGTCACTCCATTTTCTAATGTCACTTCTGCCTCTACAGTTGGATTCCCTCTAGAATCTAAAATCTCTCTTCCATAAACATCTATAATTTCTAAATATTGATACATAAAAAACAGCCTCCTTATGAAACATTTGGAAATATCTTCTTTCATAAGTATGGCTGTTTTCTACAAATTTATGCGCGTTTTTCTGTTATTTTATCTCATTTATTGTTTCTATTTTTTTATTAACAAAGATTTTCCTGTCATCTCTTCTGGTTGTTCCATTCCCATCATTTCAATGAGTGTAGGAGCGATATCAGCTAAACATCCACCCTCTCGTAATGTATAGTTCTCATCATAATTTACCAAAAGGAATGGTACAGGATTCGTGGTATGTGCTGTAAAACTTTCTCCTGTTTCATAATCTAATAACTGCTCTGCATTTCCATGATCTGCACAGATAAACATTTGTCCATTCACTTCTTTTATCGCATCTACTGTCTTTCCAATACATTCATCTACTACTTCCACAGCTTTCACAGCAGCATCCTGTACTCCTGTATGTCCTACCATATCAGGATTTGCAAAATTAATGATAATAACATCATATTTTCCTGATTTAATCGCTTCTACTAATTTATCACAGACTTCATAAGCACTCATTTCTGGTTTTAAGTCATACGTAGCTACTTTAGGAGATTTTACTAAAATCCTGTCTTCTCCTTCATTTGGATCTTCTATGCCACCATTGAAAAAGAACGTAACATGCGCATATTTCTCTGTTTCCGCGATTCTCGCTTGTGTCATATGATGAGAAGCTAAAAATTCTCCTAATGTATTTTTAATAGATGTCTTATGAAATGCTACAAATTTATTTTGAATCGTATCATCATAGTCTGTAAAGCATACAAATGTCACATCAAGACGTTTCCCTCTTTCAAATTTATCAAATTCTTCATCACAAAATGACCTTGTGATCTCTCTAGCTCGGTCTGGTCGGAAATTAAAGAAAATAATAGAATCTTTCTCTTTTATCGTAGCAACTGGTTTCCCATCTTTTATCACTACAGTAGGAATCACAAATTCATCTGTCTTTTCTTGTTTATAAGAATCTGCTATCGCCTGAACTCCACAATCTGCCATGTTCCCTTTTCCCTCTACCATAGCTCTGTAAGCAGTTTCCACACGTTCCCAACGATTATCACGATCCATGACATAATAGCGTCCCATCACAGATGCGATCTGACCTACTCCTATTTCTTTCATCTTCTCTGTCAACTCTTTTGCAAAACCTTCTCCTGAAGTCGGAGCAGTATCTCTTCCATCTAGGAAACAATGCACATATACATTTTTTAGACCATTTTTCTTTGCTAATTCTAATAGCGCATATAAATGTGTATTATGGCTATGCACACCTCCATCAGAAAGAAGCCCGAATAAATGCAGATCAGAATCATTTTCTTTACAATTTTTTACTGCTTTTAATAACGCTTCATTTTCAAAAAAATCCCCATCTTCAATAGATTTTGTAATTCTTGTCAATTCCTGATAGACAATTCTTCCTGCTCCCATATTCAAATGTCCTACCTCAGAGTTGCCCATCTGTCCGTCCGGAAGCCCTACTGCTAGTCCGCTCGCATTTCCTTTTACAAAAGGACATTCTGCCATCAGCTTATCCATAACAGGAGTTTTCGCATTCAGAACACAATTTCCTTCTCTCTTCTCATTTAATCCATATCCATCTAAAATCATTAATACTGTAGGTTTTTTACTCATTTTCTTTCTCCTTTACTCATTTTTATCTATTTCAACTAAAATGGGTTTCTATTTCTAAGATATTTTTATTCTAGCACTATTTTCCTTTCTTTTCAACTCTTTTTGTTTTAAACCAAATATGACTGGTTACTGTTTCGTCTACTTGGTTTTATTACATGATGCTAATATATTATTGTATACTTTTTTTACTTTATCCTTTGATATCTTTTCATTTTTGTTGTTCCTGTTTCCAAAATTTTACCATCAATAATTAACATCTTTAACAAAGTTCTGGCTCTTGTTCTACCAACGTCTAACTATTGAGCTACTTCTGTTACCTTATATTCCATATCTGGCTGCATTCTACTTAAAATAAATTCCTTTTGTCTTTGCGTTTTTTCTGTCACCGTTTTTTAATCCATTCCGAACAAAAGAAAGTTTTAAAATCGTTCTATCTGGTAGATATTCTTCTATCACTTGTGGAGCAATCCATCCTTGATTTTTCCAAACAGAATAGATATCTGGTACACCACCTCCTGCACGTTCACCAATACCGATCATATTAAACATCTTCATTAATACTTTATTTCTTGAATCTGAAATCCCCCCTTTTAATATGCTAATTATAACAAAATTTATTTTAACATTCATTCAATCTCTATCAATGTAAATTTTCTAATTCATAATATTCATCTTATTATCATTACTTTTAAATACAAAACAATCTCTTATAATAAAAATATCCCCAACTACTTATTCAATAATTGGAGATATTCCTTTCTTCATTATTAGATAATTACGAAACCCTATAAACCATATCTATACCGACTCTTGCGAGGATTGCTTTTGTATATCTCCTCCTTAAGGTTTCATAGGTTATTGTAACATTCGCTTTTTACAAATTAGAACAGCCAACCAGTCAGCGGAGGCAAGGAAGTATTCCATAAGA
>CAJUHN010000337.1 GCA_910585935.1 uncultured Lachnospiraceae bacterium
ACGCGCCGAGAATTTAGTACCATTACGTCTGGAACGGAGCGAGAGCGCGGCTTCGTTGGAATACTTCCTTGCCGGAGCGACCCCCTTTGTCTTTAACATCTCCTAAACTGTAACAATTTTTCCGTTTTAGATATATAAATAACTTGAATAGTAAGAAACATCGTGATAAACTTATGAATGTATTATGATAAAAGTTATTAAAAATTTATTTGTGCAAAGGAGAATTTATCATGTCAAACACGCAATGGAATAAAGAATTTCAAAATATTTCTATTCAATATGAAGAAAAATTCGTACATATTTTATGTGATTCTGTCTTAAAGGAATATTTGCGCCAAAAAGGAAATGGTTCTATTGATTTAGCTGATCATATCTTATCCACTTATGAATCTCTTTATCATTGTCCTTTACAAATTGGACGTGATTCCCTCGCTCTTGAGATTTTAGGACATGTCTATACTGGCAGTCTGATGAAAGCTGTACTAGCTGCAAAAGCATTTATTCCTGCCGCTATATACTCTCAATTAGAGCCGGAATTAAAAAAATTAGAAGGGAAAACAGAAATCATTGACTGCGGTGAAAAATCAGCAGATAACAACCGCTTTATTTGGGATACATTAGAAAAATATCATACAATCATTTATAAATTATTAGGAGATTTAGCCTAATTATCATATATAATCTTATAACTTTACTCTAATTTAAGCCTTCTTTTATAGACAAACACCGAAAAAAGATATGTATAAAAACAAGTAAATTAAAAAATTTACTTCTGTAAAAACTTTTATAAACTGTCGATTTTATTTCATATTATTATTTAAAAGATAAATAGAAAATAATATTCGTAAAAACAAAAAGTTGATGGGAGGGCTTAAATATGAGTATTAGTAAAATTACATCAGATTATCCTACAGAATATAAAACTAGAAACATACAAAAAATTTTATTCGATAAAAATTTTGAAACTATTGCTATATCAAATGAAGCGAGTTATAGAAAAAAACATACTCATGCAGCAGCGCAGATATCCGCTATCGAGATTTATGAACAAATGGTTAAAATGAATAACGATAAACTAAATTTAAAACCTGCTGATATTTCTGAAGAAACCGCTCCTTCTTTAATAAGCTCAGAGGAAGCATTGGAACAACCCGTTGATATGGAATCCAAAACGGATACAGAGATTATAGTAAAACCAGACGGTTCTAGAGTACTTGTAGTCACAATGAACTTTGGAGGTATAGAAACTACTATGAGTTTGGAAATCTCTAAACCAACAGCAATACAAAATGCTAATCCTATCGTATTTGATGAAACAAATACTACACCCAATATTTCAAATGAGAGATAAAAAATATTAACAAAAGTATAAATGCTCGGACTCATAAAAAGGGAGCATAAAAGGTTCTGACTGACAGAGGAATCTTAATAAAAAACATAATAAACCATTTTCCTTGTTGCTCGTGGAAATAAACTAAAAAACATAAAAGTCAAAAAAATAGATAAATATAAAATAAAACGACAGTTTATAAAAATTTTTACAGTTCCCTTTTTTTATTATATCACCATAGTGAAACTCTCTTTTCAAACAGCAGAAAAGCTAATAAACTAGCTTAGGGCAAGCACCTATTCCGAAAGAAGCCCCTTGGAAGACGTCGGTGAACCCATTGGGTTCAGAGAATTTAATATGCTACGTCTGGAACGGAGCGAGAGCGCGGCTTCGTTGGAATAGGTGCTTGCCCTAAGCGACCCTTTGTTTCAAAAATCCCCCTATAAATTACTATACCCCATTAAATTTCTCTTCTCATTTGTTGACTGCTCTAATCTGTGAGAAATAAAAATACTACTTTCATATTTCGCTTCTTCTATTAATCTGCCATCATATCATTTCCATAGATCTCTTCATAGAGTTCTTTTAATTCTTCTTCTGTAAAAATATCACCATAAACCTCATTTACTACTTCTTTAAATTCTTCATAAGACAACCGATCTGAACCATCTAGATCACTTTTTTCTGAATCATAAAAGTTTTGGTTGTTTTCATATTCTAGTTCTTTTATGAAATAGTATAGATTAGCCTGATAAGCAGAAGGGATATAGCCTCCATCTAAAATATTTTTTAAAATATCTAGGATAACTTCTTGTATTTCCTCTTCTGACATATCCATAATTTTCACTGCATTTCGAGAAGGAATACTGATTTTTTCTGCTTTTTTTAAAGAATAATTTCCATTTAATCCTATAAAAAATTGAACATAAGGACTTTGTAAGCTTATATTTATATCATCAAAACTGATATTTACCATATCTTCCTTTTCTTCATAATGATATAAAGAGGACATATTAAATGTATTATTTCCATCTTCTAATATCGTAAAATCCAGATAAAAATCTTCTCCATCTTTATAACTAAAATAAGTTACATTTGTATTATAACCATATTCTGTGATGTCCATGATAAGTTTCATATTATCTGTCAGTTTATCTTTTCCCAATAAATAAAATCCTATCTCAACTTCTGTTTCCTCTGACTTATTTTCAAATGGAATTTTTATACCTGCGATCTGTTTTTTATTATTGATAAAAAGAGTACATAGAAGAACTTCTTTCACACTATTATCTACTTTTGCTTCTTCTACCATATCTTCTATTTCTTCTAGAAAATCTTCCACTTCTTCTTCAGAAGTTAATGTTTCAAGCCACTCTAAAAACAGATCATTTTCTTTTATCATTTCTTCTAGACTATCTAAAAAAGCATTATAATCCTTTCTTTCCATAGATAATTGTACTACTTGCATTTCTTCTTCGTCTAATACTTCTTTTCCCTCTTTTGTGAACTCTATCAGATCAAACTGCTCTGAAAATAGGTCTGAAAACCCTTTTGTCAGTGATAACATCGCTTCTGCTGTCTTCTGCTGTTCTAATAATTCTTTTGGTGATATTTCATAGCCTAAATCAGATGGTTCTAGTTGGAAAAACTTTCCATATAAATCTGGCAAACCAAGATAATAGGTATCTCCGTCAAAATAAACCTCAAAGTTTATATCATTCATATCACTAAAGCCAACTCTTAGATTATTCCATACAATCTGTTGTGTTTGATCTATGGTACTGCTAAATCCAAATCGAATTGTTCCGAGCAAATCCTTATTCACGATTTCCTGTCCATATTCTTTTACAGATAATTCATCGATTAAAAAATTACACTCCTGTTTATATACATTATTATTTAAAATGTAATCTTTGATTTGCTCTTCTTGATGTGTTAATTCATTGACCGTATTATGAAAAGCTTTTTTTACATATTTTCTTATAGAATCTTCTTTTATAAAAAGAGATACTACTAAGTATAACACTAATGCGACCAAAGCAACTACTAAAATTCCTACTGCGATAATAGGTCCTTTTCCTTTCTTTTTTTCCTCTGGAATCGGATCATTATATCCTGTTACTCCTCCATTAGAAAAATTGGAAAAAGAGGTATCTGAAAATTGTAAAATATCCTCTTCCTTTTCTTCCCTCTGTCCTTTTTCTTCTGTCTGTTCCTTTTCTCTTTCTTCTGTCTGCTGGGTATCACTTGTATTATGTATATCATTTTTATTGTTTTCTTCAGCAGATTCTTTTTTCAAACTCACTTTCGGTATGGTTTCCTCTTGTTCTATTATTTCTCCACATTGAGGACAAATTTCCATATTATCCGAAAATTCTGTTCCACATCTCTTACAAATCATAAAACTCCTCCCTTCTACACTTCTATATTTTAATCTTATCTTTTTCCTTGATATATGTCAATAATCCAAATTATTCATTCAGGTAATCTATGATAGTTTAATTTACTTTAAAGTCAAAGGGGGCGCTACGGCAAGGAAGTATTCCAACGAAGCCGCGCTTTCGCTCCGTTCCAGACGTAATGGTACTAAATTCGCCAACCCTAATGGGTTTGCTTATTAAGTGCCAACGTCTTCCAAGGGGCTTCTTTTGGAATACTTCCTTGCCTCCGC
>CAJUHN010000338.1 GCA_910585935.1 uncultured Lachnospiraceae bacterium
AGGAAGTATTCCATAAGAAGCCCCTTGGAAGACGTCGGCACTTAATGAGCGAACCTACAGGTTCAGCGAATTTAGTACCGCTACGTCTGGAACGGAGCGAAAGCGCGGCTTCGTTGGAATACTTCCTTCCCTGTGCGACCCCATTCGTCAACATATCCCCCTATTCAAAAAACAACTAACTCTATTCCAAACAACTCTCCATCTTAAAACTGACTTCTTATTTCCTTCCTCCTCGCAAGAAAAAACAGCCCTATCCCTATCACACTATAACATATCCTGTTGATCCAATATCCCATCGGTACATAAAACTCTGGCTCTACCCCTCCTATTTTTAATGGATAACCTTTAAAAAAACTTTCTCCAAACAACTCCACTTGATAAGGCAGAGAAAGAAAAGCCAAAATCAGTACCATCATAATGATTCCATAGATAACAATATTCTTTTTACCTCCCATCATTCTCCCTATCCCCATAAAAAGAAAAAATGTCGGCAAAAGAACAGTTATGATAATTTCTATAAAACTTGCTATCTGTGTATAACCAAAGAATCTATTTAGAAAAATAAAACTTAATAAAACCACAATTCCACTCTGTATCAAAAATCCAATCGCTATTACAACATAACGGATTGTAACAATCTTTTCATATGAAGTAGGAGTAGCCAATAAAATCCCCTTTATCTCTTTTTCCTGTTTAGAATAAAAAAAGGTAACAAAAAATAACAGCATAATAGATAATATAGGAGATATCTTTGCCAAATAATATCCAAAACTCCATTCTGAAAACGGCGCTGTATTGGATATTCCTAAAATAACATCTCTTGTCAACAATCCCCAGCTATAACATATCATGACTGCACATAAAATCAGATAAACCTTATGAAATAACAATCTTTTTAATTCATATTTTAATATCTCACTCAAGTTCTAAATCCTCCTTTGTCAGCCCACAGGCATTTAGAAAATCTTCATATGTTAAATACGAATAAGCCTTTTCCTGAAATAACTTTTTCAAAATTTTATCCATAGCTTCTTCTC
The DNA here is from genome assembly GCA_910585935.1 of uncultured Lachnospiraceae bacterium. GTDB lineage: Bacteria > Bacillota > Clostridia > Lachnospirales > Lachnospiraceae > MGBC136627. The sequence continues at coordinate 1,038 of CAJUHN010000338.1, forward strand.
CCCCTACTAACTGTTCTGCTTTTAATATTTTTAATGGCATCACCTGATACATCAATATTGGTCTTTGTTCATTTTGAATCGATGCCACATAACTCTCTGGCAGCTTTTCCAAATATTCTGGATACCGATGATAAAAATTATTTTTTAATTTGTCCGCTCCCTCTTGCCATAAATCCACATAATTTTCCTTGGCATATTCTTCTCCAAACTTTTCCTTCATCAGCCGATATGTAGTATATACGGTCAGCCCTTCCGAAGACCATTCCTGTTCTTCCTCTGTTTCCATAAACATATTTCCCAGCCCCCACCATTGGTGAATGATCTCATGTGCCATCACCTCACTGCCAGAAGCTCCTCTATTCTTATCTGTTAATCCTTCCTCACTAAAGCAAGTTTCAGCCATCGCACTAGCACCATCACTTGCATATCCTCCACCTGCATATGCAGATAATTCAACTAACTTCATGCCTTCTTCTCCATAAAAAGAAAGCGCTCCTATATGTTCATCACAATATTCAAATACCTCTTTTATTGTTTCTTTTATATTAATTTTATCCATAATTTCTTTATGTCTGGCGTTATAGATAAAATGAATCGGAATCCCTGCTGCCTCTAAATCTTCTGATGTAAAATCTGCGGCATAAAAAATAATTCCTTGTCCTTTTTGTTGTAATTTCCATGTTTTTGTTCCATCTTCATTTTCTGAAATACAGACAAAATCATCTTTCCCGAATGAAACAGCCATCATATGTGCTGGAAGAGTTATCTGTGCCTCAAATAAATAATGGATTGCAGGAGAAATTTTTATATAAGGCACAAATTTTGTATTATCCAAATAAATATAATCAGAACTTATCTGGCTATCTCCTTGATTAGTTTCCATTATACTCCATTCTCTCGGAAAACCTCCATATTCCATACTCAAAAGAATTTCTTTCTCCGCTGGCAAAGTGATTTCTACTTCTTTTTCATTAAAATCATCATTCTTCCTATCCACTACAAGAACTTCTTTTCCATTCGCTTTCACATTAGAAATCGTATAACCCGGATTAATTGTTAAAATCATGCTCTGTTCATGTGAACTCATATTTTTTAACTCAATCGTCATGTTACCTTGTAAAGTTCCTTTTTTCACATCTGGAACTATCTCTGCTGTTATTTTACTATAGTTAAGAATCTCATTATATCTACTACTATAATAATGATTCTCATAATCTAATTCTAATGGACTGTGATCTAAAAAAGGCTGTTTCTGATAAAGAAATGCTGCTAATATAAAACAGAATATCCCTAAAACAGGAATATAAACTTTTCTGATATGATAAAAAAATGACCCTATTATTCCTTTTTGATATTTACGAATACAAAGGAAAGAAAAGAGGCAAAATCCTATCATCAGACACAGCCAGAAAAGTCGATTATAGCAAACCGTCATCATCACTCTTTTATTACTAAAATCATCTGACAGAACAGCAACAAGAGGTTTTATCCAAGATAATAAAAAATTTTGCTGTACCTTTTGATTGAAACTGACTAATATAAAAATAAGAAAAAGTAAAAAAGATAGATCTGCTCTTCTGACTATCTGATAGACAGACGCGGCGAATAAAATAGAAAATAAGATAGCTGGAAACATGATAGTGAAATAAACCTCAAAATAAAGAGAACCTCGAAACATTGTTCCTATCTTCATCTTAGTATAGGGAAAATAAAAAATCACCACCATTCCCTGTGCCAAAATAGCTAATCCTATTAGAACCAATAACTTAGCGATATAAAATATAGTAGGGGAAACAATCGCATCCGTAAATACCTCCATCTGATTTTTATAAATATCATGAAATTCTGATATCGTAAAAAATCCAAAGAGAAAAACACAGACAAATGCTCCCACAAACGCTGGATTCAAAAGATACATACTTGTCCTCGTAGAAGAAGTATTACTAGACTGATTTAACCAATAATTCAAAGCTGGACTAAAAAAAGCCCCTATCATAACTATCCATGTGATCTTTTTAGAGAGTATTCTCTTTAATTCCACCCGAGCATATCCGAAAAAATTCATTGCTATTCCTCCTCTCTCATCACACAATATAAATAGGCATCTTCTAATGTCGCCTCCACTTCTTTTGCATAGGCTGGCAGTTCTTCTGCTACAATTCTTAAAGAAACCCCTGTTGCCGTATTAATTCGAGAAGTGACATAAATTTCCTTTGTTATCTCTTCTTCCCTCTCCACGATTCCCACATGCCCCTTTGCCTTTTGAATGAGGTAATCTGGCTTTCCATCGAATAAAATACTCCCCTTATGTATGACTAGAATCCGATTGCAAATAGCCTGCACATCTTCAATAATATGTGTAGATAATAAGACCATTTTATTCTGTGCCGTTTTAGAAAACAGATTCCGAAATTTCATTCTCTCTTCTGGATCTAACCCTACGGTCGGTTCATCAAAAGTCAAAAATTCTGGATCTCCAAGGAGTGCCTGTGCAATCCCCACTCTCTGCTTCTGTCCGCCTGATAAAGAACCGATCTTCGCCTTTCTTTTTTCTGTCAAACTCGTTTCCTCTATCACACGCTCTATCTCTTCTTTTTTATTTTTTATCCCCTTCAAAGCAGATATATAGTCTAAAAATTCCCACACCCTTAATTCCTCATAAAGCCCGAATGTCTGCGGCAGATACCCTAACATCGCCTTTAACTCTTTTTCCTTTTTCGTAAGCGCAACACCATCTAATAAAATCTCTCCTGATGTGGGAAGAAGCTGTGCGACTAAGAGCTTCATTAGAGTGGATTTTCCTGCGCCATTCTGCCCTAATAACCCGATCAAATTAGGGCTTTCCATTTCTAAATTAATATCCTGCAGTGCCTTCTTTTTTGTAGAGTGATATACTCCCCTACTTG
>CAJUHN010000339.1 GCA_910585935.1 uncultured Lachnospiraceae bacterium
AGATAGTAGTAGATAAAAATGAGATCGACAAAACAGGCAGATAAAAGTCTTGAATTATAAAGGCTAAAAGGAAGATTAATTTGAATTTAACCAGATTGGAATGTAAATTCTATTGGAGTTCCAAATACTGGTTTTTGAAACGAGATTTGAATTTAACCAGATTGGAATGTAAATGCTGATAATTGGTTTCAGTCGCTAACCACAAATAATTTGAATTTAACCAGATTGGAATGTAAATGCTAATTAAACTATTCATAACTTCTTCCCTTTTTCTTTGAGCAAAAAAGACATCCTTTTCGGATGCCTTTTATTTTTTTCATTCCTATATTTCAACTCTTCCATGATATTATTTTATCACGTTTATTGCCCTCTGAGTTATCCACTTTTTTTATTTTTTTAAAAAAAGTAAATAAAAAAAATATCTTCTTGATTCATAGAATTGTTTTCGTGCTTTCGGTACATCTAAATATTCATATGCGATACCTTCTGTTATATTCATGAGTAACCATCTACTTATCTCTTCATCTGCCTCTTTCGCCGTCTGTTCTATCAGTTCGATTTCCTTTTGCAGTTTCATATTATCTATGGCTTGTCTTTCTGTTGAATTACCAACATGCTTTCCCTTTGGTTGTCCATCATTTTTAATTTCAGGAAGCGAATACGCATGAGCTAACTTCTGTTTCTTTTCGTAATACTGCATACAAAAATATTTCAATTCATTATATCTCGCTCTCGATATATGATAATCACTTAATTTCATCTCTCTCTTTTTTACATCCATCTCATTTCTACTCCTTTCTTATAGTATTCTTTCTCTTTATTTTAACATAAAAAAAGAGGCAGAAACCGCCAACTATTCGCCAATTTTCCGTCTCTCGATGTATCAAACTCATACATATAACATTTACGATATCTTTACGACACTTTTCCATAAAATCCTATCAGATGATAAAAAAGTTTATAAAGATGATATTAGATAAAATATTAATTTTATGCCTATTTAAAACAATTTATAGCATATTATAAAAAAGGTCAAAAATAATAACATATAATAATTAATATTAAAAGACAAAAAAAGAGCAATTCATCTCACTTCCTAAAAGGGAGAGGATTTTGCTCCATTTTTGATAAACTCTCGATAAAATTATAGATTCTAAAAAAATACGCTTTAATCCTACTATATTCCTAGTTATTATATATTTTATTTATAACTTATTCTTTCAGAAACCTTTCTTATTTCTCCACACGCTATCTTTGTTCCTGCATTTCCAGAAGGTTGTGTTGTAAAATCATCTGGATTTTGATGTATAATAATGGTTTTTCCTATGATATCATCTATTTCAAAATTTTCTGTGTAAAAACAAGATAAAGCAAAACCATGATTTCCAAATAATGGAGGCAGATCTCCCTCATGATTCGGATGAGTACAATTATCTGGATTATAATGTGCTTTTGTATCAGAAAAAGGATCTTCTCTTGTACCAGTACATCTTTTCCCTTCATGAATATGAAAAGCGAATATTTCGTTTTTACATTCTTCCTTTGTATAAGGTAATCCCATCACCTGAGCAAGTACAAGAACACCATCTTCTACTTCATAAAAATATACACACCCTCGTATATCTGAAAATTTTCTACTCCCTCGTATACTTGCACACGCTTCTGGAAACTGTCGTGTTAAAATCTCTATTAATGACTTTTTCAAAGGATTTCCTCTTTTTCTTTTTTTCTATCATATTATGCAGTAATTAAGAATTTGTTTTTAAAAATTCATGACTTTTTCATATTTATTTCAGAGTACCTTAAGAATCTGGACAAAAATTAGTCACAGTTTTAAGGTAAAGTAAACATTATAAGAAATAGCTTTTATATCTAAATTTAAATCAAAGCTCGTTTCGTTTGTTGTAGACGACTACTATCTTTAGGTCGTGGGTAGTTGGCATAAAATAGATACTAACATCTTTAAGTCTATCTATTTTAATAGGATATATAATATATTTTATATATAAACAGGTTTCGGCATGAGCCTTATACTATCGCCGATTTGTTCATTAGAACAACAGATAGTGAAAGTCTTATGAGAATAATCTCTTCTTATTTACTTTCAAGTATCTAAGAAAATGGATTAACACATAAGAACCCAACATGCTTTTATCGTTGGAGTGTCAAGTATACTTTTCATACAGGCTGGCAGCATTAATTGTCAGTATCCTTCCTCTCTTAGGAGTCGTTTATACGACTCCGTTTTAAATTTCTCAAAAAATATTCCATATAAATTTAACTTTCCTTACTAACCTTTTATCTCTCATATAGTTTGATTTCACTTCCTAAAAAAATTTTTTCTTCTATTGACAAGAGAAAAAAATACTATTATAATAGCTTTATGCAGATATGGTTCATCGGTAGAATGCTAGCTTCCCAAGCTGGAGAGGGGGGTTCGATTCCCCTTATCTGCTTTTTTATTTTTTTCTTTTTACATCAATTTTCCTTAAATTTTTTTGTCATTTTTTTTCATTCCACATATAATAAAATAACTCAAAATAATAAGGAGATTTATCTATGGCTTCACCTGCTTTTCTCCCTGTTTATGGAATCATACAAGGAATAGAAAGAGGCGGACAATGCTGTGAACAGCGCGTTTCCATTCAAACTCAAAATGGTATCGTCAACCTTATGGTTTCTCCCGAAACTTATGTTATTGATAATGTAAGACTTCGTATTGGCATGTCAGTTGTAGGCTTTTATGATGCGAATGCCCCTGTCCCTTTAATTTTTCCTCCTCAATTTAGAGCGGTAGTGATAGGAAGACAGCCTTCTCGTGAAAATATCACTTTTGATTATTTTAATCGTAATCTAGTGAGTTCCAATAATTCGTTAAAACTTAATCCCTCTCGCTCCACTCAAATTTTAACTTTTAATGGTCAATCCTTTCAATGTCGATTAGGAAATCAAAATCTGATTGTTTATTATACAAATACTACAAGGAGTATTCCTCCTCAAACAACACCTTCTCGTATTATCGTTTTATGTTAAAAATAAGCAAATTTTATAGTGAAATAGATGATACATTCATCTGCACTATAAAATTTGCTTATTCTTTACTTTATTATCCTATTTTTTGCTTGTTATTTTCAACTTCTCTTGCCATAATAAAATCTTGTTTTAAAAGATGTTCAAATAGCCAATCTTGCATAAATTCCTTTAACTCTTTTACTGTTTTTTGAATATTCGCTTCCTTTCCTCTCATATTTATTTTTAATAAACGTTCTATTAATAATCTATGTTCTTTTTTATGTTCTTCTAGATTAGAATATTGATACCTTTCCATTATTGCTTCTTCAAAATAAAAATGATAAGAAGTAAATTCTCGTAATTCACAAATTAAATCTACCACTTGCTTTTTTTCTACATTAACCCCATTGTGTAATAAAAGTTGTTCTACATCTCTTCCTATACGAAAAAAAACTTGATGTTGCTCATCAATTTTTCTAATTCCAATCTCCATTTTATTGGACCAATCAAATTTAAAATCCATACTTATTCCACCTTATTCTTAAATATTAAATTAATAAATTTATTCATCCATTCTTTTAAATTTCGCTCCTTTTTTCTTTTCACCTCCATAATTTATTAATCTTTAACTTATCTTAATTTTAATAACTCTTTTTATATTTTTCCCCATCTAAAAAAGTTACATCTTACTATATATTTTTTCCTATATATTATATCTAATCTCTTTTAATATTTCAATAAATTTTTATTTTTTATAAAAAAATTTGTTACGTTCAGCTTACTTTAAAATCGAAATTTCGCTACGGAAGGGGAGTATTCCAACAAAGCCGCGCTTTCACTCCGTGTAAGACTACGCGGACACTAAATTCTCGGCGCGTCACCGCACCGCTCATTAAGTGCCGACGTCTTC
>CAJUHN010000340.1 GCA_910585935.1 uncultured Lachnospiraceae bacterium
GAATCTATCTCCATAATATCCCGCTTCTTACTGGGCTCTTTCATAGGACCATATACATTCTTGACAGAATCAGCAATTTCTTGCGGCGTCTTTCCTTTACTTGTTTTTAGCCATACATAGTAAGATTTGTAATTATCCAATTGTTCTCCATCAGAATAAGTATAAAAAGGCATATTCTCAATCAGAAAACAAGCAGCTTTATATTTTAAACTATCAGATGAATTCTTTTTATAATAGCGAAGCACCTTTTCCAACTCTTGTCTATTTTCACCAGCCACTTGTAATACTGTTTCCAAAGAAGTAACATTCTCTTTTCTAAGAGAGTTTATTATTACTTTTCCAATTAACATGATAACAAGTACAATAACTAAAGTATATTTAAAATTCCTGTTCATACACTTTTAATGAGCATTTCCAGTAACTTTCACTCGTAATGGTGCATTAGATACATTACAATAAACTGCAATAGTCTTATCAAAACGTTCCGGGCGCTCTGATTTATAAATTATTTTCACCTTTGCTGTTTCATGAGGGTTAAGTGGTTTCTTAGGGTATTTTGCAGTAATACAACCACAAGACGTAATCACATCATTAATTACTAATGGGATTTCTCCAGTATTGCAGATTTCGAATTCTGCCTCTTGCTCCTTTTCCCAAGAAAAATTACCCATTTCTATTTGAGACGAAGAAAGTGAAACAGTAGTTAGCGGTTGATTATCCAACAAAGATGAATCTTGTCTACCTGAAATTATATTCCAATAAAGTTCTTTTATACGAGGATTCTGTATCGGATTACCAATTGCCATAACTTTATTATTTTTATCTAATAAGAAAGTCTGGTATTGCATATCAGATGGAAAGTGATTTATTTTATTTAAGATATCCAATGTATCAATACAAATTGGATATATGAATCTTTCCACTCTTAAGGTAAGGTATATATCACGTCCATTTTTGGGAAAAAAGAAAAATAAAAACTGAACTTTATTAGGATAAATAGAATCAATATTGTTAATATAATTGGCCCATTCAGATAAATGCAACTTACAACTGGTACATCCCATAGAGTCTACATATGCTACTATCTTAAATTCACTATCACGTATAGCAAAATTCGAAGCCCTTTCACTTCCTTGAATACTAAAATTAAGATTTTCAGGAAAAATAATCTCTTTATCTATCCATTTCTTTAATATTTTCTCAGCTTGTATACTCTTCTCATTTTGACAAGAGAATATACAAATGGAAAAAAAAATTATATACACAATATATTTCATAATCAATTCTTGCTTAATTTTAACTTATAAAAATGATAGGGATCATTAGAGTTTACACCATAAAAGCAATTCAATAACTCATCTATAAAAAAATAAGATATAGTTTGCCCTAAATGATATATAGCTTTAAATTCTCCATCCCAATTTGCAACAAGTAAACTGGAAGGTGAGTTTACTTCTTTTGTATCCGGACACAACAAATAAATCATATTATTAGTAACATATGCATCTTTTATATGCAAGAATCGTCTCTTTATGTCAGTATCTATAATAGTCTGGCAAGGTTCGTAATTCAACAAAATGTCACGAAGTAATATACCGTTTTGGTTATAAATACGACAACGCCGTGTCCTATAGTAAAACACCAATAAACGGCTTCCATCAGGCTTTGCTATAATTTCGTGAGCATAAGCTGATTTAAAATCACTGATAGAACTAAAATTTACATGTGTATCTGGATATACGCCTTTAGATTCCTTTTGTTTTTGAGATAAATTTATCATAAAAAATTCGTTCATTCCTTTATCAAAACAATTGTTAGTATAAGCATACAAATTATCATTTAGTTTAGTTACTCCTAACATTTGTCGTCCCATTATATTATCAAAAAAAGAAGTTGAAAATAACTTCAATGAATCACCTTCAACCCATTTATAAAAATATAATGAATCATTACGAACCAAATAAAGTTCATTATTAAATTGCTCCAAAGGCACAATAAACTCAGATTGTTCACCAAAATATGATAGATGTTTCATTTTTGGATAAGAGAATACAGAATAGACTGCATTATCCAAAGTTGAAGTACGCACTAAAATTCTCTCATTACTCAACAAGATACACCGAGGATTAAATTGAGCAGGATACATCGGCACTTTTTCTAAAATGACAGTAGTATCTTTTAAAAAGATGCTACTGTATACAAGTGGCACTGTAGATGAAGATGGAACACAGCCCACCAAACAAATCCCTCCCCAAATCACTATGGTCAACAATATAATTCTCATAATTCATATTTAGCCAACACATAATCAGGATCAACTCCTATTGCATATAAAGTATTACTTTTTCTATTAGCTACTATTCTAATTGCAGGCATTCCTATATCCACTATTTTCAACAAGTTACCATTGTAATCATACAAAAACAGTGTATGAGGACACTTACTTATATTGCGACCAACCGTAGATTCATCTACGGGCTCTTTCTCACGATCCCGTTCTAAAGTAATTATATAATCCTTACTCATACATACATCATACGCTCCAACTATTTTTCTATCAAATATAACTCTATCATCTGCAATAGTATAATTCTTTTCTTTATTAACTTTCCGTTCCCATTGTAAAACAAAAGTAGAATTTTCTTTTTTATACAAAGCCAAATATGGAAACTTGAAAGACGAAATCAGAAACAATCCTTCAATTGGATCATAAGATTCATAAATACCAATATGTTCCTTAATTTCAGGGATAGGATAAACACCCCACGATGATTCTTGCCCATTTATTATTGTTCGAAAATAATTTTCTGAACCATTTTCTGTATATTTTATATATAGGTCCTTATCTACTTTTTCCATCTTCATTTCTTTCTCTTTATCCGACAATTCGCAAAATGGTTCCTGTCCATTTATCAGACTATCAATAGATAAATAACCAACTGTCTTCCCATTTGCATCTATAGCAAAAAGTTTATTATCTACACAATATCTATTAGTCATAGGCGTAATAAATTCTTTAGGACCTTCTCCTACTTTTCCCATTACTCCTAATTCTTCACCAGTTAATGCACTATGCACATGCAAAAAACAGTCTCGAGCAAATGGATCGGACCAAACCAAATAGTCATCAGTCAAAAGTAAATCGCCCGGCATCATGGTAAATATTTCATCATTTAAGACTTGCGATTTCAAAGATAGTCTTTGCACATCTGTTCTATTAGAAGAACAAGAACAAAATATAAAGACCACAATACTAGCTATTATAATTATATTTTTATACATAGTATTATTTATAAAAGCCACCTTAACAGATAAATTCTGATGATTTTCTTTTAAGGTAGCTTAATTCAACTCAATTATTACCAGTGACTACAGCCACTTTTTGTATCACAACTTCTATTAACAGAAGCCTGATAAGTGTAGTGAATGCCATTACATACACAACATTCTCTACTAGATGAGGGCTCACAATTTCCTCCTGAGGATTCACCTTGAGCCAACGCCTCCATATTTACCATAAATAAACTAGACAGCTTCACATCATTTGGTGAAGTAAACATATTGTATCCCGCAATAGCGGCAATAGCAACAACGGCAATAATGCCCATTACTTTCTTTTTCATTTTGTAGTTTTTTAAATTGTACTTTTCGTTTTTCTTCTGTATCTATCATTTCAACAGAATAGCAACAGTTTGCTACATTAATTTTTTATTCTTATGTTTGTATCTAAATAACCTCCTTTCTTTTTAGGGGTTAAGGAGCAGATGATAGGTAAGCAAATCCGCCAAGATGAACAAACTCATCATTCTGCTCCTTTTAATCAAGTTAATTCTCTCATACGC
>CAJUHN010000341.1 GCA_910585935.1 uncultured Lachnospiraceae bacterium
CTCTCGCTCCGTTCCAGACGTAGTGGTACTAAATTCGCCGAACCAGTAGGTTCGCTCATTAAGTGCCAACGTCTTCCAAGGGGCTTCTTTTGGAATAGGTATCCTTATCGGCGCTAGTTTGTTGATTATTCTAGAAACAAGGCTTTTTACTTTATGTAGGTATAGATGACTATATAATATTTGATTTTTGGCGATTTGGGTTTTATTCTACCTGATAAGAGGTCAACTTTTGCAATCGTAGGATGTTGTCACACTTTGTGAAATTATTGAGGGTAGATTAACAGGTAAATAGTAGTGTCTTGGAATAGGAATATAAGATGGCATGGACTGCTGTAAAAATTATTTTGCAGCAGTTTTTTTAATTTTATATTTACTTGATACTTTTTTATAATAGTGGATGTAAGTAATATTTTTATTTTATGAGGTGAATTATGAAGTTGGGGGTTATCAGTTTGTGAGATAGAGTCAAAAATCGAAGAAATCTGTCAATATGATATAGAAATGGCATTAAATAAAATCTCGATGTTAGCAAAACAGAAAAAGATGTTTATCGCAGTGGCGAGTAGTGGGGAGGTTTGTTATGAAAAGAGGAAAGGGATTTTTTATGAATAAAAAGGAGAAAGAAAGATGTTTAGAGAGATTTCTAAATTAGTGATTTATAGAAATTTGGAAGAAGACAGTATTTTATTTAAATTTGCGGATATCTGTGAAAAGTTTATGGAAGGAGGGTATCAGGAAGAGAGTTTGATAAATGAGATTTATCAGCAGATTCATAGACTGTTGGACATTTCTACGCAATATGGATTTGATCATAATTTATGGCATTGTTATTTGGCATATATATTGGCGACAAATGAAAATCCATTTAGTATAACAATGGAAAAAGTGGGAGCAGTAGAGGGGTCTGTGAATAAATTCGCGATAGGAGATTTTTCTATATTTAAAAGGTTATTTGATTATGATTTTTCAGAGATGGAAAAAGAGTTGAATATTAATTGTTTTAGTACGATTTTAGATTATCATGCGATTGAAAAGAAAGAACAACGATATCATAAGAGTGTGAGTGATAAGGTGAAAGTATTAGCAAAAGAGATAGAAAAAGCTTTTGATGGGGAAGAAATATTTAAAATTGTAACAGAATTTTATAAGGACTATGGAGTGGGTAGGTTCGGACTGAATAAGGCATTTCGAGTAGTTCATTTGAATGATAGAGTGGAATTAGAGCCAATTAAGAATACAGATGATATCCGTTTAGATGATTTAGTGGGATATGAAATACAAAAAAAGAAATTGATTCAAAATACAGAAAGTTTTGTACAGGGGAAAAAGGCGAATAATTGCTTATTGTTTGGAGATAGTGGAACAGGAAAGTCTACAAGTATTAAAGCGATTTTGAATCAATATTATGGACAGGGATTGAGGATGATTGAAATCTATAAACATCAGTTTAAAGACTTATCTTCTGTCATCGCGCAAATAAAAAATAGAAATTATAAATTTATTATTTATATGGATGATTTATCTTTTGAAGAATTTGAAATTGAATACAGTGCGTCACGTTTCCAGTTTAAATGAACAAAGGCTGGACGATAAATGAAATATCATTTGTTAGAACTGTCTGCATCGAGAAGTAGAATGATGGGGTAACGCCCTGAAATGCTCCGCTGATACTCCGACTGGCATATATTAATTTGGGAAATATATTGTTCAGAAGCTCGGTAAAGAAGTGCTGAGAGCATACCCTAAGTAAAAGGAAAAGCGAACCAGAGGTGGTCGAGTATGTGATAGGCATGGCGTCTATAAAATGTTTATGGTGAGAATAGTAGTAGTTAAAACGACTGACGAACTTCCGAATGTACGGCTCTAGACAATTACTTAATAGAAATGTTAAGGATTCTAAAAGAATCGCTGTAGAGGATTAGTAAGACTTGTATTTATGAAAGTCCTTATATTCTTATGGGGAATATCGTTACAGCAGGGTTATAGGAAGCACCTAAAAATATATGGAAAAGATAGAAGCAGATGGAACGTGAGAAGTTGACTACATTGAGATTTCCTAAATAAATCGTTTGAAATGGCAGCAGAAAATACATAATCTGTTCTTAAGTCAATGGCGGCGAAGCCGTAGTACCCATGAAATAGTGATAATAAACTATGGAGGGAAGGGCTTTAGTCAACTATAAAAGAAAATAGTTGATGGAACGCCGTATGCGGTGAAAGCTGCAGGTACGGTGTGAGGCGGGGGAAAAGCCAGAGATAATATCAATAGCTTACCTATCGCTACAATATTTGAAAGCAGTAATCGAAGGTGGTTTGGAAACAAAACCAGATAATGTGTTGATTTATGCGACATCAAATCGAAGGCATTTAATAAGAGAAACATGGAATGACAGATCTGATATGGTGAAAGATGAATTACATAGATCGGATACCATGCAGGAAAAATTGTCATTAGTTGCAAGATTTGGAGTCACAATTAATTATAGCAAGCCATCTCAAAAAGAGTATTTTGAAATTGTAAGAGTATTAGCACAAAAACAAAAAATTAATATATCAGAAGAAGAACTCTATGCACAGGCCAATCAATGGGAGTTGAGTCATGGTGGAATATCAGGAAGAACCGCACAACAGTTTATTAATTATCTATCAGGAAGACAGGAATAGTAGAAGAGTTTTTGTACACTTTGACTGAGTTTCCGCTCTGAGAAGGATATATTCCAACGAAGCCGCGCTTTCGCTCCGTTCCAGACGTAATGGTACTAAATTCGCAAATCCCGCTTCCCCGCGGGTTTGCTTATTAAGTACCAACGTCTTCCAAGGGGCTTCTTTTGGAATAGTTCCTTGCCGTCAGTTAGTGTAACGATTTTTGTAACATTAGACTTTATCCGCAGGAAGAATTTTTCGTATACAAGATGTTTTTTCACATATATATCAGTGGATAGATACATCAAGAAAAAACAACGAAGTAGACGAAGATTTAGATAAGACATTTATAGTTGCTAATATACTTGAAGATTAGTTATGGAAAAGGAAGTTTATTATGAGAAAACGAAATATATTTTTGGGTTTTACAGTAACTCTTATATTTTTGCTTGCAGGCTGTGGTAAAGCATCAGATAGCAGGAACTCATTTTCAGAACTTAGTGAGTACATTGTAGAAAAAGTAATGAAAAACTATGAAGATGGGAATATCAATCAAGAGGATATTATGATAGACCAGATTTACTATGGTCATTTTTCAAGGAAAGATGTAAACGAAATATTTGTATTGTGCAAAATTTTAAATACTCCTCATGTTGCTGGATTAGATAAAACTGTGGCGGTTCTCTTAAAAGCTGATTCATTGGAACAAATAGCATACAGGGAATTTAATGCTGATAATATAGAGATAGACTGTATGCCAACAAGTACAGGGCAAAGCAAAATATTATATATTGGAACAACCACATATCAAGGAATATCAACACAAGAAATACAACTTTTAAACATTCAAGATAATCAATGGATAGATACACCAATAGAGGGTTTAAAAAATTTAGAAGAGGAATACTTTTGTTTTATGGGAAATAGGGCAATCATTGTTTCCTCTTTAGACCAAATTACGAATCCAGCAGATATTATAGCTGTATTAAAGTGGAATCCAGATACAGAACAGTTTAGCTTAAAATAATTCTAATTCTACATAACTGCTTTACCTTATGCATAAAACTATGTATGGAAACAACGTGAATTTTAGAGAAAAGAGTGAGGAAACACGTTTCTAGAATAGCTAATAAACTAGCTAGGGGCAGGGGCACTTCTATTCCAAAAGAAGCCGCGCTTTCGCTCCGTTCCAG
>CAJUHN010000342.1 GCA_910585935.1 uncultured Lachnospiraceae bacterium
GGCAAGGAAGTATTCCAGCGAAGCCGCGCTTTCGCTCCGTTCCAGACGTAACGGATACTAAATTCTCGGCGCGTCACCGCACCGCTCATTAAGTGCCGACGTCTTTCAAGGGGCTTCTTATGGAATACTTCCTTGCCTCCGCTAATTTGTTGATGGTTCTACTTTTTGAAAAGTGAATTTTACGATAATTTACAAAATTTTAGTGAGGAGATATAGTAAAGTAAATTTCAAAAGATTGACAGAGAATGTATAGTTTATAAAAGTTGGAGGAAGATAAATGTTAAAAAAGACAAGTACTAAAATAGAATATGATAAAGAAAATCAAAAGCCTATCTTAAAGTGTAGTATTTGTACAGGGGAACAGGTAGCAGGATTTAAAAATATACATACAGGAAAGTTTGAAGATGTAATGCTCATAAAAAATAACAAAGACTTGAAAGAATTTATGGAAATGTATGATTTGAGTTCTGTGCCAAAAGAGTATTGAGTATTAATAATATTATTTGATTATATAAAACTGTTAAGGAAATATTTTAATATTTTGGCGAAAGAGTTTGTATTTAAAGTAAGGCTTTATTATAGATGATAAAGGACATTTTAGAAGAAAAAAGGTAATACTTGATGTAAGATAGTTTTGTTTGTATCTTTGAAAAAGATTAGTACTTAATGAGCAGATTTATAGGGTTTGTGAATATAGTATTTGTCATGTCTTTTGTGTCTTCAGATTTCATTTTCTTACTTTATATATAATTAGATAAAAATAATAAAAAATAAGAAGGCATGAAAGGAGAAATTATGAATAAGGAAAGAAGTAACTTTTCTAACAAATTGGGTTTTGTGTTAGCGGCTGCGGGGTCTGCGGTTGGATTGGGAAATATTTGGCGTTTTCCATATCTAGCTGCGAAATATGGTGGAGGAATATTTTTATTAGTTTATGTTATATTAGCGATAAGTTTTGGATTTACTATTATGTTAGCAGAAATAGCACTTGGAAGAAAAACAGGTTTAAGTGCTATTGAAGCATTTCAAGCATTAAATAAAAAATATACATGGTTAGGATATTTGACCTCTATTGTTCCTATTATTATTTTTCCTTATTATTGTGTAATCGGAGGGTGGGTTTTAAAATACTTCAGTGTATATTTAACTGGACAGGGAAATAACGCTGTATCGGATACTTTTTTTACAGAATTTATTTCAAAATTAGGAGAACCTGTTCTATGGCTCAGTATTTTTATTGCGGTTACAGCGGTTATTGTATTGTTCGGTGTGGAGAAGGGAATAGAAAAAGTGAGTCGTATTATGATGCCAGTTCTTTTTATTTTATCTATTGCAATAGCTATCTATGGTATTACTATAGATGGAGCTATGGAAGGAGTAGTTTATTATTTAAAACCAGATTTTTCTAAATTTTCTCCTCTTACAGTATTAGCAGCTTTAGGGCAACTATTTTATTCGATGTCACTTGCGATGGGAATTATGATAACCTATGGTTCTTATATGAAAAAGGAAGATAATTTAGAATCCTCTGTCAGACAAATAGAAATTTTTGATACAGGGATTGCGTTTATTGCTGGTCTTATGATAATTCCAGCCGTATTCTCATTTTCAGGTGGAGATGAAACGATTTTAACGAAAGGTCCAGAATTGATGTTTATCACTCTGCCAAAAGTTTTTGGAAATATGAAATTAGGAAATGTCATCGGATTATTATTTTTCATTTTGATTTTATTCGCAGCATTGACTTCTTCAATTTCTCTGATGGAAACTATAGTGTCTATATTACAAGATAAATTAAAATGGAAACGTCAGACAACTTGTATTGTGATTTTAGTATTTGCCATTATTGTGGGAATTCCTTCTTCTTTAGGATTTGGTATCTGGAGTGATATAAAACTATTAGGTTTTTCTATTTTAGATTTCTGGGATTTCATTAGTAATAGTGTATTGATGCCAATAGTAGCATTATTTACTTGTTTATTTGTAGGATTTGTAGTAAAACCTTCTATACTAATAGAAGAAGTAAAAATTTCTTCTCCTTTTAAATCACAAAATTTATTTACTATTATGATAAAGTATATTGCTCCAATAGGAATTGTTCTTATATTAGTGAGTTCCATTTTAAATGCGATAGGATGGATGCAAATGTAAAGTTATGAAATAGATATCTATTGATAAAAATTAAAACAAAAAGTAAAAAATATATCAGAAAACATTTTGAGAAATAAGAATAAGGCTAATTTATCACCTAACCTGAAAATATAGGTGTTTTCTTAGCCTAGATTTTATAAAATATATAGAGTTGTGAAACAGCATAATAAATAAAGAAAAACAGCATAAATTAATAAATTTATGATAAATTTTTAGAGAATAATAAATATGTGCTGATAAACAACTCTTTATTTTTCATATTGCAAAAAATTTAATTTTCCCCTTTCAATATGCATACTTGTTTCTAACATAAATGTTAAAGTATCTAAAGTTTTTTGAATATTAGAAGAATTTGTTAAGGAAAAATGGCTATCAAGCTTTATGGTTAAAATAATAAGGACGATTTCGGCAGTTTCATCAGGAAAATCACAAATAATACTTCCTTCTTTTATTCCTTGTCTAATATTTTCTGCTAAGATTGGTTTTAAATTTTTGACCATAATGCTGATATATTTCTGATGTAATAATGCACTCTGTTGAATTTCAAAAAAATTATTATTTTCTTGTTTTTTTAACTCTAAAGAAGATTCTCGGCAAGTTTGAAAAATCACTGCCATTTTTTTAAAAGCATCCATAGTCTTTACTTCTAATTGTTCTTTACATTTTTCAATAACAATAGAATAAGAACGTTCCATCATCGCCTCCAAAATATCATTTTTGGATTGAAAATAATAATAAATACTGCCTTTGCCAATGCCCGCTTTTTTCGCAATATCACTAACAGAAATAGATTGTGCACTATTTTCTATCAATAAATATTCCATGGCATCTAATATTAAGTCACGTTTTGTATTATGCTTCATAATGATTTTTTAGCTCCTTCTTAAAATGTAATGAAATGTATACCATTATAAATGATCGGGAATATTTTTATATATTTTCCAATTAATCTGACTTTTAGTTTTACCTTATTAAAGAAGTTCTTTTATTGACACGATTGTAACACAAAAAAGAAAATTTGACTAGATAATAATAGAAGAAATAAAACTTGACTATTGGTCAAAAAAATGATATGATTAAAACATAATTATTCGACTGATAGTCGATAACAATAAAACAGAATCAAAAAAGGGTTTAGGAGGAAACATATATGACATATGAAGAGTTATTTCAAGAAGTAAAAACACTTTTTCAGAAAGCAGATGTGAGCGAGATAAAAGAGCATATTGCATTTCAATTTAATATTGAAGGAGAGGGAGAAGGCATTTTTTATGCCGAAATTTCTGATGGAAAATTATTTATAGAACCTTATGAATACTATGACAGAGATGTTATTTTCACCATGACAGCACAAGTGCTTTTAAACATTGCCAAAGGAAAACAAAATCCAAAGACAGCTTATTTAACAGGAAAATTAAAAATTGAGGGAAGCATTGAAAAGGCGTTAGTTTTACAGAAACTTATCGGTTAAGAAAAAATATGACAAGAAAGGCTGTTTTGAATAATATTTTATTCAGAGCAGTTTTTTTATAAATTCTAATAGGCATGGAAAGTTATTGATTTTAGACGATAAGTAGTTTGATAAATAATAAGAGAGAAAAGAGGACATTTTGACGAAAGGGTCGCTCCGGCAAGGAAGTATTCCAACGAAGCCGCGCTTTCGCTCCGTTCCAGACGT
>CAJUHN010000343.1 GCA_910585935.1 uncultured Lachnospiraceae bacterium
CTTTCGCTCCGTTCCAGACGTAGCGAAAGCGCGGCTTCGTTGGAATAGGCGCGTTCCTGTGCGAACCTTTTATCAAAATGTTTTCCTAAACAAAAAATATTATTATTTATCTATAGAATTTAATATAAAATATAATCCCCAATCCTGATCATTTGCATAAGGATCATAAAAATGTGTCTTTTTTCCATTTACTGTTATAGGATATACCATCGCACAAGAAGCGCTGCCATCTGCTCGAAATAAGCTAAGTACTCCTCTATAAGAAGCCTCTGCCTTTTTTAAATAAAATATATCTTTCATCTCTTCTGCTCTCTTCCGATAAACATTTCCTGTCAAAGAACTCCAGTAATGTGGAAAAGTATCTCCATACATTTGATATTTTCCAAACCAAAAACCATCCCAATGGCGAATAGATACTTCATAAAGATGATAATCTGGTTGTAATCCATTAAATAATTCTAAAATTTCTGATTGTTTTTTCGCTTCTATTAAATATTGTTCTTCTTTTGTTACTTTATAAATATCAAATAAAAATTCGGCTGCTGGAGCTACAATACTTTGTTCATAATAAACTTCATGACAAGGATAATTTGTTCCTGTTTTTATGATAAACTCTGCATGTTCTTTTAAATAGGAAAGAATTTCTTCTTTCTCTTTGCTTTTTCCTTCATTTGACAAATAGGTAATGATTTCCACTACAGGAATTCCAATTGCATAGAATTTCGCTCCTCCTTTTTGATAATACATTTTGAGAATACGAGTGGCAACTGTTAAATTTTGGATTTCCTTTGTTAATTCATATAATTTTATATAAAATAATGCTATCCAAGGATAATTATATAAACGCTGTACTAATGTATCTCTTCTCACTTCATTAAAGACTTCTCCTGTTTCTGAATTTATAATTTCTCTTTCTATATATGTTTTATATTGCATAAGACTATCATATAATTCTGTATCAGAAACTTTCTTTAAATATTCTGCAAATAAAATTCCCATTCCTATTCTCTCTCGCGCTGCATTATAATCATTCTGAGGCTGATAATAAGGATGTTTTTCCTCTGTATCATAGATAAGATATGCACCATCTAAAGGCGCTTCTTTATCTTTTGCATGATATTGTTGATTTCTGGCAATAAATTGACATCTCTTTTGTACTAATTCTAAAAGCTTTGGCATCACTAAAATATTACAAATAGTTTCTACTTCCCCTGCTTTTATTAAATATTTTTTCTCTCCCACTTGATCTGCATATTCTCTTAAAATATAAGTATTATTTTGATCTTTTTCTATCTGTTTTTCTTCTTTTGTTATTAAATCTGTCACTACAACTGGCATACCATTCATAGGAGTAATTTGTATTTGAATCATTTCTTCTGTAAAAACAGTGTAAGAATCTGCCTTTACTTCTATGTAATTAGAAAAATTTCTTAATTTCTGATAAAAATCCTGTTTTCCCTCATGCCAAAACAATACCCATTCTATTATATAAGTTTCTTTTGGTTTTAAGTGAAAAGGTTCTGGATGTAATAAAAAATCTCCTCTATCATTACTCATTTTTTCTAAATCTCGCTCTACACTATAACCTTCTAGACTCCCTTTTGTCAACATCAATCCTAAATGTGGAGCTTTATTTCCCATACGAAGTGCCATAACATAACTCACATTTTTTCCGCACCAAATATGTGTATGGCAGCGATTTGTCATACATACTTCAGCAGCTTCATAATTATCATTAAATGGAGTATAAATTGCGATATCTAAAGTAGAAGTAAAAATATCATATGACATCTCATTTGTAAAAATATATCGTTCTTTTAAAATATTATATTCCACTTCTTGTTCTATCCTCACAGAAATTCCTTTTGGGCATTTTACCATTCCCCACTCATTTTTTCCCTCTATCCAATTCATTTGATATGGATCTTCTGGATGTATCCACGTTTTCATCTTTTTTCTCCCTTTAATTTTTATTTTATCCTTTATACTAAATTACAGTAAATTTCAAAACATCATTTATATCTCTGATTTATTGCTTTTTCTTTATCATATCATAAATATACTTTTTCTACTAATTTTAAAATAAGCGATATTACTTTTTTGATATCTTTACCTTTTTTATATATTGGTTTTAAAATATCATCTCAAAATAATATCGCTTTTTAGAATTTCTTATAGCAAATAATACCATTTCAATTACCAAGCATTTTACTTCCTTGCTAAAGTGACCCTTTGATATTAAAACAAACGAAACAGTAACAAAAATAAGAACAAAGTATTTAAACACTATATATTTTCTTTAAAGAATCATACTCCTGATTAATACTTTGTAATGCAACTGTATCCCCACCTAAATTATCTGGGTGAAAAATCTTGATTAAATCTCGATATCGTTTCCGCAACGCTGATTGACTATTTACCCCTTTAAAAAATAATTTTGGTGTAGCAGTTTGTGCATTTGAATTTTGAGCTGTCTGACGTCCTTTTAATTCTTTAAAAATAGCCTTTTCCCTTTCCAACTTCTGTCTATCATATGCTAACTGCCTCAATTCCCTCTGTAGTACTTCTAACTTTTTTTCAAATAATTCTTGTTCCTTTTTCAAATGCTTTTCCGCTAATTCTTTCACTCTCTGTTGTTGTTCTATTTCTCTTAATGTTTCTCTTTTTTCTTTTTCAAATTCCCGTCGTTCTTCTTCTAATTTTTGTTTTTCTTGCATAATGCGGACGTTTTCTTTAAAAAACCAAGCTTTCATTTCAGAAAGCTGCTTTTCATCTGCATTTTTGATATCCACCATGAAGCAATACCTCCTTAAAACCTATAGCCCTCAGCTTAATTTATAATCTCAGAATAATCTACCATCTTTTTATAAAAATTTTTCATTATCCTATTCCGCTGAATTTAATTTATTGTAACGCCATTATTATATAATAATGTAATCCATTTGTCTATTGTTTCAATCCACACTCAGTAATTTCACAAAATACAATCATATTCTACGATTGTGAGTATGGATCTCTTATGAGTAGAAATATTCCTTGATACCTCTCCACTTATCATCTTTGTAGGATACTTTTTTTGTAACTCATACCACCACGCCCTTTTTTAATCCAAAAATAAATACAAAATTTTTTCATTTATTAACTGGACTTTTGTTAAAATGTGAATAAATCATATTATAACATATAATTTCCTACTTATCTTAAAAAACTTTATATTTTAAAGTTTTTTAAGAAATTTTTAAATAACCTTACGACACTTTTACGATATCCTATTTCATTTTATATATTTCTTCTAATCGTTTCATTTCTTTTTCCTTCTCTTCTTCTGTTACATGTACATATAAATCCATGGTAATTGAAATATTTGCGTGTCCTAAAATCTTCTGTAAAGTCTTTGGCTTCATTCCTGATTCGATACACCTCCTTCTGATATTTCCTCTTATCATCCAGAGGATGGTTTTTCTTCTTTTGTATCTTGTGACATAAATCAATATAAAGATACAAAAGCAGTAAAAAAGACTTTAACCATTCCAGCATGGTTGAATGATAGAGCTGTATCTATGGGGTTGAACTTTTCAAAAATCTTACAAGAAGCATTGATTAAAAAGATACAAGCATAACACAGAAAAATTAGATACAAAAAAGGGGGTGTAGAAACACAACCTTTTTCCTATAAAGTTCTGTCAATCCCTGATAGTGTAAAAAACTAGGGGGATCGACAAAGGCAGGAAAGAACAAAGGAAAATGAAAAAAACAGCTTGACTTTTATGAAAAATATTGTAAGATAGTAGTAGATAAAAATGAGATCGA
>CAJUHN010000344.1 GCA_910585935.1 uncultured Lachnospiraceae bacterium
ATGTCCACTGCCAACTGTGCTGACTATAATCACTCAGGATTCCGAGAGATTATTCTTCTATAGAATGTAAATATTACATGTTAAACTTCAATCCATCCTCATATATCATTTCCCATGCATAATAGTGTTTTGCACATCTTCGCTTGTATTTATATTCAGAGAATCATTTGCTTCGCTGATTTCCACAATCAGCTCTTCCAATATCGTCTTTTCTTTACGTACCTGAGCTGAAATCATTACTTTAATTAGTTCTTTTATCTGTTCTTCTAGTAAAAATTTACTGCACGTCACACAAGCTAAAAAGCATATTAGTGTTTCTTCAATTTATTCTTTCAATTTTCAAATACAGATATAGTGCCAATATCTTTTCTTATTTTTACAACTTTTTGCCCTGATAACTTATCATCTTTCGATGATCTTTTAGGTAAATAAGTTATAATCCATTCATCACTTTCTTTATCAAAATGCACTGTTACATCATAAATTTTTTCTTCCCCAATCCCCACTACCACATCTGCTATTTTTCTTGCTACTTCTTCATCAGGGACTCCAAACGCTATCATCTCATCAATATGTACACGATTACATTTTGGTGTTCTCCTGATCGTATAAACTAGCAAACAAATTATTATGACAAAAAAAGTTCCTAAAAAAATAAGTTTTATTCTGTTTTTCATATAACCTCACTATTATTAACTTATTAAATTTATCTGCTGATATTTGTAACTCTTCCATTATCACGTCTTATCCAGACAGTCCTGCTGCTATCTAGTGCATATTTTCCATCCTGCAATTTCGGAGAAAAATGAACAATCCATTCATAACTTTGTTCATCATAAGTTACCTCTACATCATAATCAAGCTCCTCATATAATCTCAATATTCCCACATCTTCATTGTAAAGATAAATTTCCACAATTTTTTGTGCTATTTCTGCACTTACAATAACATTTTGGGTTCTGTCCGCATTATCAAAATGCATACGCCCACAAACAGGTTGGTTTATAAAAAGATTTAAAATTAATATAAAAATTATCATTATTGATATTCCTAAATATATATTCAAGTTTTTCATTTGAATTTTATAAACCTTTCTTAATACTAATCAACTGCTACTAACACAATTTTCTATAACGCCATAAAAACAGCTTCTTACTTATTTTTAATTACTCAATGTTTCAAAATATTTTGCTTCCAATTTTTGCTTCATAAATTCATCCATCCATTTTTTTTGTATTATTGGTACTTTCAGTGCATACCACTCACTAACAAACATTACATTAATAATAGTCTTATCTCCCTTTTCAAATGTAATTTCATAACAAGTCCTTGGATTATTACATAAGTGCGTATTACATTCCTTAATCATTATTTCTAAAATATCATCAGCTTTCTTTTCATATGAGTATTCATACACATCATATATTTTTTTTCGCGCTAAAAGCCCCATACAATCCTCTATAGAATAATCTGTTATATATCTATAAATATTACCTGTCATTTGTCACCTCAAAATTTCTATATCCAGATAACTCTTATCAGGAAATTCTTCTATATAAACAATAATATTTTCATTGTTATATTGAATATATCCAATTTTTAGGTATTGTCCATTATCTCTTATAACACCTCCATGTGACTTAGTATTGTGATATCCTATCATTATCGTATAATCTGAATATCCAAATTTCACACCGTTTATTTCAAATGTCTCATCTTTATGACCGCCATAAGGCATGGGATCAAAGTTTACCACATACCCTTCAACTATCTGATAATCATCATTTCTATATGCTATAACTGTTTTCCTATACATATCAATCAGTATGCATATTGTCACAATTCCAAACAGTACAAAACACAAGCAAATTATTTTCACATGTTTTATACTCGTGTGATGTTCTTTTTTTTGAATATCATATTTTGATATACCAACTATAAAAAAAGCCACTATAATTATTATCCCCAATATTAGTGATAAAGGCTCAATTTCAAAATGACACTCATATAATATTCTTCCCATTCTACACCTATAATCCAGTCATACAAAAAATGATTGGATTTTTCCTTTCCCCCAGATTCTTCTGAGTATTTCATTTTCCTAGATATGAGGCGATCTAGACCATTGATGTTCGTCTATTGCTGTTCATATTATTAAGTTTTACGATTTAAATGATTCACCACCTGAATTAATGTGGAAAACAACCATGACAAAATCTAATGTTGCAACTTTGTTGCTATGTTAACTTACATTATCATTATTTACATTTCTAAATACAAATACGATTGCTGTGCTATTCGATCTCAAACACTGGAATCTTTATGATACATTTCGCAATAAAATAATCCTTTTTCTCTTTATCAGATACTCACATACTACTATTTATGAATATAAGAAATTTACTATTGCAATTAAGCTTTCTTTTCGCTATCCTCATAAACTCTATTCTAGTTTTCTTCACACATAGCCTGTGGCATACTTTCTTGTGATTCCATGTAGTTATTCGCACCAAATATATCATAAATATTGAAAACAGGCGTACCAAATGTTTCTGTCATATATGCATGCCCCTCTAAACCTTCTCCACCCCCTAATGCAACAGAAATCCCAACAGGATGAATATCATTCCCTTCCCCAGAAAAAAGAAGATCTATACTTCCAAACCAGCCTAACCCACCACTAATTCCAATCACTGTTGAAAACCCTTCTGTTTCACGAACGTTTTCCAATCTTGGATAGTATGAAACAACAACCATTCCTGAAACTCCTTCACCTATACAAACTCCTGCTCCACCTGTTGCTTGAAATTGCGTATTTCCCCTTGTGTCAGATGCCATTTGAACCGATCCAGCTAACTTTCCTCCTGATCCGATGCTTCCAGCTACTCCAAGTGTTACTACACCTTTGATAGAATTGTTATTGATCACCTTCTTAGCTGCTGCTCCATAAATGGATGTTGTACATTTAATATCACTCTCTACATATGTGCCTACATCCTTAATGAAGTTTCCGACCTTCACCCCAAAAGTTCTTATTTCATTTCCAACATAATTTCCAGTAAAATTAATTAGTTCTCCTGACAACTGTGAAGTAGGTGAATTTCCCATAATCTCTCCTATTTCCTGAGTCATACTTCCTACTGTTCCACATGCATCCTGCACCATATTTCCTACTGTACTATATATTTCTTCTGTTGCATTACCTATCGCTTCCCCTACTTCCCCAGCAGCATTTCCTATCGTTTCTCCTAAACTTGTAATTGCATTACCAATGCTTTCTCCAATAGCTGTATAATCTGGCTCCCTACCATTTTTATCCACCAAATCTATTGGTTTATTCCAGCAATAATCATACCGATTCAATGTCGCCAAGACTGCATTATTCCCCTTAATCACATCCTCTGCTCCAAACCTTCCATTCCCTGCCAGATATTCCCTTGCCTGGGCAAAGTATGTCCCACTCCCTTCATCATACCGGTACCCTGTATATCCGAAAGGCTGCTCTATCCCCTGCCCATCATAAGGATTAGGGATTCCTGCTTCCTCCAGTTCCTTCCCCAGATCATTTCCAAACTCGTCATAGCCATAGGTCAGATAATAGTTCCTTCCTGCTACTGCGCTTTCTTTCGCTCTGAATCCGCTGACGCGCAGAGGACTCCCCAGTTCATCCTGCAGGTAGTAGTGCAGGCCGGAAAATGCTGTCCTGCCCAATGGTTTCTTACCTTTCGAGGCTTCTTCCATTGCCGCCGCTGTCCCGTCAAAGTAGAATCTCTGGCTGCAT
>CAJUHN010000345.1 GCA_910585935.1 uncultured Lachnospiraceae bacterium
TACAAAACGCTGTTCAACAATGTTATTACTGTATATATAATCGAGTAAATCGATATGATACGAATCCACTTTTTAGTCCTCCGCTTTATCTGCAAATTCGCCGACATATCCCATTTCCCGCTCCATAACGGCTGTATCGCCTCTCCACTCTGCGTCTTTTGCTTTTCCGCCCTCTCGGTGACCTGCTTTTTCTTCACCCTTTCTGCGTAGTCGGTTCTGGAATGGTCATAATTTTCATTCACCTGCATTGCCATAAGCATATTTCTCCTTCAATTTAATATTGTCAGACAGCTTCCTTTTTCTTTTTTCGACTGTAGAAAGTAACGTATTAATCCATTTGCTGTGGGATACCTTCTAGGTGCTGTGAAATGATCAGCAGCACATGGAGGACAAATACATTCCCCTGTGTTTCTATACTCATGGCGCCGCCATATTTTTTAGCCACCGCATTTACATTCGACAGACCTGTTCCTTTTTTGAATACGCCTTTCCCATGGAAGCTGTTCTCGATTTCCATCATAAGAAAATCTCCCTGAATACGCCCAGACACTCGGATATATTTTTCTGTACCGGCATCCAGACTTTTTACTGCATGGATCGCATTGTCCAGTGCATTTGACAGGACAATGCAGATATCAATGTCCTTAAGGTCACAGGGGTATGGCAGAAGGAGGGAACAGTCCACATCTATCCCCATGCTTTTTGCAATACCCAGTTTGTTTCCCACCAGAATATCCACTACCGGGTTGTTGGTGCTGCAGGGGAATGACATTTTTTCCGCCATATCGTCCAGCTCCTCCATATAGGTTACGGCTTCCTCCAGTTTCTCACTCTGCAGGAGCTTTTTTACCACTGTGATGTGATTCCTAATGTCATGGCGGAAGGATTTTGTCTTGTCATAACGAGCCTTCGCTTCCTCCACATACTGGTTCAGGGAATGTTCCTGCTGCTCCAGCAGTGAAATTTCGGTGCTGAGGCGGAAATTCTGCTGCAGTTTCTTATAAGAGAATAGGATGCAGAACAGGCTGACAAGTCCTAAAAAATGCATGGCAAGCAGCTGCCAGTGGTTAAGCAGATACTCGAAAGGTTCGTCTTCTGCTAGGATTTGAACCTGGAATTCAAATTCTATCATATTGATGTACTCGCTCATAATGAATATCATCAAAATCGGGATGAAAACCAAAAACATTTGCTGCATTTCCACTGTAGTATAGTCGGAAAAATAACGGTACACCATATAATAACAAAAGCCGGTCAGAGCAAGTGACGCCGCCTCACTGACCAGCATGAACGCGATACCGACCGTATCATGGAAAACAACAGACATAAACGGACATAAAAGGCTGATCAGGGATTTCACAATTCTATAACATAGCAGCATAATCTCAGTCGTCAGAGCCGCATACAGAAGGGAAGACTTAAAATCCGCATGGCAGACAAATATCCCGCATACCATAAGCAGAAAGACAAGCGCCATAAAACCGATGATCGTACCGACCGAAAGAAAACGACCCGCAATCACTGCACATACTGCAAACAGGAAATAAAAAGGAAACCATATTTTCTTTTTCAGGATCTTTGCCAAAAAATAAAACTGGAAGGACATCTCAATCACGCCCATAATGTATATATTGAAAAAATCTAAATACTCAGCCATGTTACCAGCCCCCACAAGTAAATACTCTTACATATTTTTCATATACTGCAGAACAACACTGGAGAACTCCTTGCTCCGCAGCCGTGATACGGGAATCTCTTTGCCATTATCCATATAAGCAGTCCCGTTTTTATAGCCTTTTAAATGTTTCAGATTGATAAGATAACTCCTATGACACCGGTAAAAACGGTTGTCCAGCTTTGTTTCCAGGTTTTCAATCCGTTCATAATAATCAACAACCTCGCCGGAAGCCAGGTTCAGATATATTTTCCTGTCTATGATCTCACAGAAGACGATCTCATCCTTTGGGATGATGCGCCCCTCATATCCCTTTTGCACCAGCAGGCTGTCTTCGCTGGCGTTTTGCGTGGAAGCGTAAAGGCGCTCCATCGTCTTCTCAAACTGTTTTTTATCCACTGGCTTGACCAGATAATCGTAGGTCTGTACCTCAAAAGACTGGAATACCATCTCTTTCAGTACCGTAATGAAGACTAAAAAGCCCCGGAACTTATCTGCCCTCAGTTTCCTTGCCGTTTCCATACCGTCCATGCCCTTCATCTGAATATCCAGAAACAGGATGTCGATCTGCCCATTGTAGCTTAACAGCTCTTCGCCGCTGGAAAACATATGGAGGCTGATCTCCTGGTTCTTTTTACGAAAGAAATCAGAAATCATTGACCTTATATGATCAGACATATGTTTTTCATCATCACAGATTGCAATATGGATCAATGCGCCACCTCCTCGTCATTATATCGTCAGCGACAAAAGATAAACTTTTGCTACTGCCATAGACATAAATTTTATTATAACCTATCGGAAATGCCAAAACAATTTGATGGCTGTGAAATGTTTATCTATTGCTGTAAAATGCTGAATAAAAATCTATCAATCACTCCATCGCCCGCATCTGCTCTACGATGACTGCCTGATAGCGCCCGACCGCATCATTTAATGATTCACGTTGGGAAGTAAAAAAATACAGGGTTGTCGCCATGATTAGACAGGCAGCTAATGCAATCGTTATGATAATGAGTATATTCCTGCTTTTATCTGTTTTTAAGTTCCGTTTTGCCAGCTTTTTTATAATGGCGCTGGTCATTTTCAAAAGACCATGTCAATCTTTTATAATACGTTTTCGTTTTATGAAATCAAAGTTACTTAATTTCTTTTTAAGCTTTTTTTAAATTTTATAAAAATGCTTTTGAATGACTTGCTTTTTCATATTTCTCAGTGTATCATTTTGTTTATCCATATTTGATTCTCCTTTGTGATTTTGTGTGCAAACAAATTTTATCACTTTGAATTGAATATGGATATATTTTTTTTATAATTTTCTTAAGTTACCATATATGGGACTATTTTCCGGCGTAAATTTTTTTTGAAATGTCCAAGTCTTGTAACATTTCATCCGTATTTTTTATGCCGCCTCGGACATTTCTGTGACATTTGTATTTTACAATGTCCTTATCAACTGGAATTTTATCGTTTACGCTGGGAGGTAGAGGTTGTATTTAAAAGATACAAATCGTTACTTGGCTTAGGAAATATCCCTACAAAAACAAAAGAATCCCGCGAAGTATGGCTCAATGGAAAAATGTTTTTAGCACTGTTAATAGAGAAATATCTTGGGGATATTGATTTTTCCCCCTCTTGGAGCATCCGAACAGAATCGGAGTGTGTGGAAAGAAACGAAATTGGTATCCTTCTTGATTTATACCATGCTGCTTCCAGATAAGAAAACTATCTTTTCCCATGATTTTTTAGAATTATCTAAAAATGCTTTTATCGAAAAACGTAAAATTATTCGACAGCAACTTTGTCAATTCTCCTAAAGTTGGTGCGTATGGGGAGCACCACTCTAAGCTGCATGATGCACTTACCCCGTCCATGACTGAAATCTCATCTTGGCTCATAAGCTCTATGCCACATTGTCAAGTGAAGAATTCATTCTTTTTGCTTTTCATACACGGAATCTTGTAAATGTTCTATAAATATGCTAAACTGAACACAACAACAAACGAGAAGTTGTACTGGGAGAAATAAAATTATTTTGGCAATAGATAATAATGGGTATAAAAAGATTTAATATTTAAG
>CAJUHN010000346.1 GCA_910585935.1 uncultured Lachnospiraceae bacterium
GAATTATTAGAACAATATGAGTTTCATGATAGTTTTATTGAAGATGTGATTTTTGAAAATAATAGGTTAGAATTACAGATATATTTATATAATTGGGAAACAAACAAAGGAACAAGAAGTATAAGATTGATTTTTAAAGAGATAAGAAATTTTACTTTTAAGGGTACAGAGGGCACAAAGGAAAGCTTTGAAGGTGATTCAATACTTGAATTTAGTTATGAAGAGGAAATTATGATAGAGGAATTGTGCTATAAAGTAAAATTTGTATTAGATGAAAATGTTCCAGGTAAGATGAAAATAATAGAATTTATTGCAAAAGAAGTAGAAGTCATATTATAATAAAAATTGTTACTGGTTCGCTTATAAAGCGGTACTTCTTGAATTCTCTTTTCTTGATTCTTCTGTCTGTTCTTTGATATACTTTTGTACTACTTCTTCAGTGATTTATGAATCATGTGGATATGCAGCTTGAAAATTATAAGAGAGAATGTATTAAATCACCTATAGTAGAAATCCAGCGCAGGTATCGTGTCGTAGAATTGATGTTTTTGAAAGAAAATTCCATGAAAGCTGTAAAGGTAGCAGAGATAGAGAATATTGACAAGAGTAATGTATATTAAACAATGGAAAATGCAAAACACCAGATGAAGATGAGAATACTGAAGTAGAAACCTTTACATATCAGGCACAAGATGGAACTACAGCAAGTTTTACACAAAATACCGAAAAATCATATTATATATGGTGAGGGCATAGGACAACAGCAAAAAGGTGTGCTAGGGGCACATAATAAAGATCATTTTATACAAACATTAAAAAATACAGGTCATCTCATGGAAAATTTATTGCTAGGAGATCTCATTCCATATCCTACTATTCCAAGAATTTTTGAACAAAGATATCCCGTACCTGCTTATGATAATATATTAAAAAATGGAGCAATGAAAGGAAAATTTCTAGGGTATAAAAATATAAAAGAACCAAAAACATATTATGATCCAACTCAAATAACAGATATAGAAATGGTTCAAGCAGCGAAAGATGCGATGAGAAATGGAACTTTAAAAGGTTCTAGAAAGGTTGTTGGTACAACACTACTAAAAGGAGAAGAAATAAAATTTGAAGCATATATTAAGGATGGTGAGTTTAGTACTATATATCCAACTTTAAAAGAATAAAAAACGAAAAAGAATAGAAAGGGAAAAAAGAATGAGAGTTTCCACAGAATATGATTATTATTTAACAGAATTTATAAACATGATTGGTTGGAGTTCGCATAATTTTGAGCTATTAGCAGAACAAAAAGGAATAGGCGCAGAATATTATTTTTGTAGTTACGATGAGGAAGATTTTGATTATATGCCGAATAAAGTAAGTCTTATCTTTTGGGGAGATTTTTGGGGCGACCTTTGGGGAAATAGAGAAGAAGATACCATATTATATGTAGAACCGAACATGTTTTATCAATATATAGAAAAAGCATATCAAGAATATATAGAAAAACATCCAAATAAAAAGGAAATTATGAAAGAAGCATTAGAAAAAATAAAAAGGGATTTGTGTATTATAGAATAGGGATAAAAAAGGTTTGTTATTAATTAAGATAACGTGAGTTCAATGAAAAATAAAGAAGTTTTTATCATTAAAAAATAGAAAAGAAGCTGTTGCAAAATAAAAATTTTATACTATATATAGATATAAATTTCTATTATATCCTTAATTTCTAATTCCCTCATCTTCTTGTGAAGTGTTTTATACTCTTTCATTGAGATAATTTCTGTATCAGAAATCTGGATTCGGGGTTAGTGCCTTTACCCAGCCTGAAATGGTTGACTTTGTTACGTCATATTCACTTGATAACTGTAGGAAAGAATAATTCCTAGTATTGTATAAATTCACAATTTACTGTTTAAATTCTGGTGTGTATTTCTTTTGATTTTTTGCCATGCTGGAACACCTATCTATCAGCCAAAGGAAAAAACGGTAAAGAAAAACCACAATTTCATGGTTCGGATGATGCACTATGTGACAACGGTTCTTGTTTGGTATTTACTTGGATGGTGGTTCTGCAAACTGGATTTTGTACTATTCAAGGATAATCAAATGATTTTGCAGTAACTTGCCACATTTCGGACATTTTACTTTTTGGAAAATCGATGGAATATCAGGATATTTATTTTCATAGAAATGATAAATTGTTGTATCAGCTTCAACCATTGGCATGATAATTGGCTTATTCATTCTATGCTTACACTCTCTGCACATCCATGTACTTCGGTAATGCACATGATAAAACTGATTTCCATTTTTATAACAAAGTATAGGAAACCATTGAAATCTTTCTATAAAAACAGGAAAATTTACAAAAGCAAGATATATTTTATCTATACCAATTTTTCTTGTCACTTCAATATAGGGAAGTATATCTTTATCTGTTTTTTTCAAATGATTTAAAAGTTCGTTATCTTTTATCAAAATATTATATTTTGCGGAAGAGATTACATAGGTTTGTAGACCATCTATAATGCATACGTCTAAATATAAAAAGAGTTTACGGGTATGGAAAGCGAATCGGAAAAGGAAAATTTTTTTCGATGTCATATGAAAAGTGAGTGAAAGTGTAAATTTCGACTTTTGCAATTAAAGGAATGAAAAGGAGAAACTAGAAATGAAAGATATACTTGAATTTTTGAAAATCTATAATAAAAATGTTAAAATAATGGAAACAGATGAATTCAACGATTATTTATCTTATATACCAGAAAAATGGCGTTCTGTCTTTCAAGAGAAGGATAGAGAAAAAAGAATAGAGAAAACTCTAAACATCTGGAAAACGTATGTTTCAAAAGAGTTGAAGAAAACGATACACTATCTGGAAGAAAATTTACTAGAGGTTGATTTCATCACATATCAGGGAAAAATAGCTATTTTATATGAAATAAAATATAAAGAAGAAATTTTCTATTATGAAGGTATTTTAACGATTGATTTTAGTGAAAATATAATTTTAAAACAGAGTTGGAATGAAATCCCGAAATCCATTGTTAATTTTTATATGAATGTCCATAATGGTTTTTATACTTATCCTAGTCATTCTGGATTAGTGGAATTAAATGAAGTCATGTATTTTGATGATTATGAATGGGGTATAGTAGAAGAATTAGAAAATCCACCTGAGATTAATTTTGAAACCACCTTTGGCTTTTTTTGTAATGGCGGAGGAATATATGTGGCAATTGATATAAAGGAACAAGAAGATATAGGCGTTGTATGGTATGATGATTGTGAACCAGATTATCATATCAATTTTTGGGATGTTGTGGATGAGTGGATGATAAGTGCCTTTGAAAATATTTAGTGATAAAATATAGAGATTTATCTACCCTCTAAAAGATATGTTTCTTTTTCTGTATATGAAGTGATAGAGTTAATCTAAAGGTTTCGCCTGAAGGCGAGGGTTTTAACATTATGATATAGAAAATAAAAATTTTGTAGAATGATAAAATTACAGAAGCTAAGAAAGGAGCAAACGATGAAAGAAACGATAGATTTTATCACTGTTTTGGAAGAATATAAGCAACTTTTTACCAATTTTTTTTGTGACCCAAAACCTCGTTCTGATAAGGTCATAAGAAACTTTGATATCCTAGAAGAATTAGAATTGTTAGAAACAGTCGAGTTAGGAAGCTTTACCCTAGAGAAAAACAAATTTCAGATC
>CAJUHN010000347.1 GCA_910585935.1 uncultured Lachnospiraceae bacterium
GCGAATTTAGTACCGCTACGTCTGGAACGGAGCGAGAGCGCGGCTTCGTTGGAATACTTCCTTGCCGGAGCGTCCCCTTTGATGCTCAAATAGACTGAACTGTAACAAGTGATATAAAAAATTATAAAATATAAGTTGCTTGTTTAGAAATTTCTAGTTATAATGAAAAAAAATGCCATTGTCAGGAGGTTTATATGGAAAGGGAATTAGATTTAAAACTTACCAAAGTAGTACCAACAGAAAGACAAGTGAAAATACAACAGATGGAATTCTATGGCTTTGTACATTTTACGATTAATACATTTACAGGAATGGAATGGGGAGAAGGAACAGAAGATCCAAAGTTGTTTAATCCAGATAAATTAGATGCACAACAGTGGGCAGAAGCTGCAAAAGAAGGTGGAATGTCAGGGTTAATTTTGACTTGTAAACATCATGATGGATTTTGTCTATGGCCAAGTGCTTATACAAAACATAGTGTAGAAAGTTCTCCTTATAAAGAAGGAAAGGGAGATGTTGTAAAGGAATTATCTGATGCGTGTAGAAAAGTGGGAATAAAATTTGGAGTGTATTTGTCCCCTTGGGATAGGAATAACCCAGATTATGGAAAAGGGGAAGCGTATGATGATTATTTTGTAAATCAGTTGACAGAGCTTTTAACAAATTATGGAGAACTTTTTACGGTATGGTTTGATGGAGCTTGTGGAGAAGGACCAAATGGAAAAGTACAAAAATATGACTGGGAGAGATATTACGCTGTTATCCGAAAATTGCAGCCAAAAGCCTGTATTAGTGTGAGTGGACCAGATGTGCGTTGGTGTGGAAATGAAGCAGGAGATACGAGAGAAAGTGAATGGAGTGTTGTGCCTGCTAAGATATCAGAAACTGAATTAGTGGCAGAACATAGCCAAAAAGAAGATAATGAAAAATTCAGCAAACAAGGAATGAATGAACAAGATAGAGATTTGGGAAGCAGGGATAGATTAAGAGGAGTTTCCAAACTCATCTGGTATCCTGCAGAGGTAGATGTTTCAATAAGACCCGGCTGGTTTTATCATGAAGATCAAGATGATAAGGTGCGCTCTTTGGAGAATTTAAAGGATATTTATTTAAAATCAGTAGGCGGAAATGCAACTCTATTATTAAATATTCCTCCCGATAAACATGGATTATTTCATAGAGCAGATGTGGAGCGTTTAAAGGAACTAGGAGATTTTATCCGCACATCTTTTTCTAACAATTTAGTAGAGCAAGCGAAACTGACAGCTACTCCGTTTCAAGTCGGTCATGATATAGAAAATGTGAGAGAGGATGATTATCATACATATTTCCGCACAGATGATTGGAATACTCAGATTGAAATCCGAATACAATGGCAAGAGGAAAAGAAGTTGGAGTATTTAGTACTGAAAGAGATGATTTCTCTCAGCCAACGTATTGAGAAATTTACAATCAGTTATATGAAGGATAGAAAAGAAAAAGTGGTGACTACAGGTACTACAGTAGGTTATAAAAAGATTGTAGTCCTTCCAGAAATCCTGACAGATGAATTAATCATTCGGATTGTGGATTCCCGTGTCGCTCCTACATTATCTTTTATTGGAGTATATGGAAAATAGGTGAATTTTGAAAATAAAAGACTCCTCTTATTATAGATGCCTTTTATAAAAAGGAATTTTTATGATAGGGGGAGTTTTATTTATTTCAGAAGGCTGATGACGCAAAAGAGATAGGATTTATTATAAGCCTGTCAACTTATAATAGAGTGCTGAGAATAGAAATGTATTGTAAAAATCAGCAGAGATGTGAGGTGGAAAATGATAAGAAATTATAAATGTCCTAACTGTGGCTCTAGTATGAGATTTGACAGTGAATTACAGAAAATGGTCTGTGAACATTGTAAAACAGAAAAAACAGTTGAGGAAATAGAAGCAGTTTATGCTTTAGAACCAGAAAATGAGGAGATTCAAACAGGGGAGTTTAAGCGTTATACCTGTCCTAGCTGCGGCGCTAAAATTTTAGCAGAAGATAATACAGTAGCGACATTTTGCAGTTTCTGTGGAAATCCAAGTCTTTTAGAAGACCGCTTAAATGGAGTGAAGATGCCTGCTCAGATAATTCCATTTCAGATCAATCGAAAACAAGCGGTAGAATCTTATCGAAACTGGTGTAAACAAGGTGTATTGACTCCGAAAAGCTTACTCTCTTCTAGCACTATCGATAAGATTACAGGAATATATGTACCTTTTTGGCTTTATGATTATGAGGCTTCTATTTATTTAGAGGCACATGGAACAAAAAACCGTATGGAGCGGAAAAAAGATATAGAATATACATATACCGATCACTTTAAAATTATACGAGATATCAGTGATGCCTATCAAAAACTTCCAGCCGATGCGTCAGAAAAGATGCCAGATGAAGTGATGGATCAATTAGAACCTTTTCACTATGAGGATTTGAAGCCATTCAAAATGGCATATTTATCTGGATATCTGGCTGAAAAATATGATTATACAGATAAAGAGATACAAGAAAGAGTAGAAAATAGAATAAAAAGTTATATTACAATGGAAGCGAATAATACGATTACTGGATATATGACAACAATGGCTACTAATACAGATATAAAATTAAAGAAAAAAAATGCAAAATATACGATGTTTCCTGTATGGATATTACATTATCGATATGGAGGGAAAGACCATCTATTCACAATGAATGGTCAAACTGGAAAGATAGTGGGGACACGACCTGTCAGTAAGACAAAAATGGCAGGTTGGTTTGGGGGTATCACTACAGTAATATTTTTTATTTTAATGTTGATAGGAGGAATTTTATGAAACAGAAAAAGTTGCGAAAATCATTTCTTCTTTTCCTATCATTTTGTATTATTTTTCAAGTATTTTTAATGATAAAAAGTGTTGTGAAGGCAGAAGAGGGGGAGCAGAGAGTATATGATGAGGCTGGGCTTTTAAGAGATTTTGAGATAGAAGAGATTGAGAAAAAAGCGATAAAGGCAGAGGATAAAATAGAAACAGAGTTATATATAGTGACTACAAAAGATACAAAGGGAAGGACAAGTGAAGAATATGCTGAGAATTTCGGAAGGGAAAATGGATTCGGATATCAAAGACAAGAGGGAAGCTATATTATTTTTTTAATTGATATGCAGAATAGAATGATTTGGATTTCCACATCTGGAAGGGCGAAGGCGGAGATAGGGGCGAAGGAAGTAGATGATATTTTAGATGAAATTTATATGGATATATCAAAGGGAGATTATTATCAGAGCTGCTTATCTTATTTAAAGATGTCTGAAAAATATTTGAAAAATACAAATCTGCTTTCTAATCCGCTTGTTTGTCTTGCGATAGCCGCATCAGTAGGAGGAATAGTAACAGGAGTTCTCTATTCTCAGGCTTCTAGTAAAATGACCGCACAGGCGAGAGATTATCAAGTGCAGGGGGAATTTCGAGTGAATCAGAAATCGGATTTATATGTTCGGACAACAGTAAAGAGCAGGAAAATAGAAACAGAGAGTAAGAATATGCCCCCAAAAGGAGAGAGGAAAGAAGGAGGGAATGGAGGTGGGGGAAGACATTTTTGAAAGAGGGTTCGCGCAGGAACGCACCTATTCCAACGAAGCCGCGCTTTCGCTCCGTTCCAGACGTAGCGGTACTAAATTC
>CAJUHN010000348.1 GCA_910585935.1 uncultured Lachnospiraceae bacterium
GAATCTATCTCCATAATATCCCGCTTCTTACTGGGCTCTTTCATAGGACCATATATTTTCTTTATAGAATCAACTACTTGTTGCGGTGTTTTACCTTTGCTCTTTTTCAACCATGTATAGTAAGATTTATAATTTTCTAATTGTTCTCCATAGGAATAGGTATAAAAAGGCATATTCTCTATCAGAAAGCAAGCAGCTTTATATTTTAAACTATCAGCAGGATTCTTTTGATAATGATGAAGTACTTTCTCCAATTCCTTACGATTTACTCCTGAAGAACGTAAAGATGCTTCTACAGATGTTATTTTTTCGTCTTTTGAAAGTGACTCTACCAACTGTCCTCCCATAAAGGCAAATAACAGAATGAGAACAAATGGAAAATACCCTACTCGTTTTACCATATACTTTTATTTTGCATCTCCAATAATTCTCAATTGTAAAGGTGATTCCTTTGCATTACAATACACGGTTATAGTTTTATCGAAATGCTCTGGATATTCTGCTTGATACTTTATCGTCAATATTAAATTCTTTCCCGAACAAACAGGCTCTTTGGAATATTCAACTGTAGTACAACCACAAGATGTTATTACATTCTCAACTACCAATGATCTTTTACCAATATTAGTTAATATAAAATCTACTGTTTGCTCTTGCTTCCAATCAAAACTATCTAATTTAATGGATTTTTTATTAACCTCAACCTGTGTTAATGGTTTATCAATATGCGTATAAGCTGATTCCCCTGAAATTATTTTCAAATATAATTCTTTTATTTTAGGATTTTGTACAGGATTACCTATCGCTAGCACCTTATTTTCTTTATCCAATAATAAAGTGTGGAACTGCATTTCAACAGGAAAATGGTTTAACTTATTAATACTATCTTTCTCATCTATACAAACAGGGTAATCAAAATTTTCTGTTTTAAGCAAATGTTCAACACTTTTCTTGTT
Source organism: uncultured Lachnospiraceae bacterium (assembly GCA_910585935.1). Taxonomy (GTDB): domain Bacteria; phylum Bacillota; class Clostridia; order Lachnospirales; family Lachnospiraceae; genus MGBC136627. Next base: position 957 of record CAJUHN010000348.1, read on the forward strand.
CATAGGATGTATAAAAAACAACACATTACATTCCGGAAATGTATCTTCTAATTGTTTAATAAAAGGCTTCCATGCATCAAGTTTCAAATGACATCGGAGACAACCTATTGAATCAATATACGTTAATACTTTATAGCTACAATCTTTTTCAAAATAACCAATAATAGTATCTTTAGCAAATCTAGTAAAAGTGGGGTTATTAGGAAATACTATTTTCTTATAGCTCCACTCTTCAACTATTTTTTTTATATTCTTCTTGTTTCGTTCATTACATGAAAACAAAGAAGAACATACAAAACAAATCAAACACACATAAATATATCGACACGTCATCACCTATCTATTTTAATTTAAATTTTATTAGTTCAGGATCAGGCATATTAGAAAAAGCATATAACACCTTATCTTCATCATCTACACTAATCAATGTGACAGGAATGTTCAACTCGTATTTTTTTACAGCATTTCCATTCCAATCGAATACATAAATAATTGTACCAGTAAGTGCTTCCAAACCTTTTTCTTTAAAATTCTTACCAGAGTAAAGCGCATATACATATTGGGGAGAAGTACCCAAACTAATAAATGTACTATTATTTAAGGATGAAATGGGAGCTGCTCGCATATCTCCGTCAACTTGCGTCTTATAAACAGGATAATTCATCTCATATTTCTTTATTAAAGAAATATCAACAGTATCCATCTTGTAAAAATAAATAATTTCAGAAGTATTCACTGCATAAACAAACTTATTCATATTTGAATTTACACGGATAATACCTTGATAAGCCATACCACGCAAGTTGTTTGCTATTTGCTGTTCCTTTTTGTCTCTATATGGATATTCTGCATATTTCTTTTCTTCAATTAGCCCAGACCCCCAAAGCCTAAACATACAATCTTCATAAAAGCCTAAAGATACAAAAGTATTAAATGCTGTAGGAAGCACCTTAATCGTCCCAGGAATTGTATCCTTAATTAAAATTGAATAATTACGAATTCCTGTTTTTATTTCAGGTATACTCAAAACGCTCAATGTTTTTTTATATAAATCATAAACACTTATAGTTTTTTTATTAAATAGTTGAAAATCAAAAGGCATTAAAAATTCATCAATACCTTGCCCTTTCTTTCCAAAATCATATATTGAATCTAAATTATTCAAATTTACTAAATGAAATAACCCATTTTCTGACTTTTCGTCAAATACCATAATTGCTGAATCACAATATAGCATGTCCATTGGAGTTCCCCAAATATAATTGTTTGATGACATTTTCTCGTATTCTAAGAAAACTTTACTGGTAAACAAATTATCCAATCGACTATTTATCTTATTATTTTCACAACTATAAAAGACAATCGATATAAAAAAAATAAAGATATATTTCAGTTTCATTATATACTAATTAAAAATAGCTTATATAAATATCATAATTAAATTATAAGAAGGTGTGAAAAGTATATTTCTTACACACTTACTATCACACCTTCATTAAATTTAGGAATATAGTTTATAGCCTTTTATAGCCAATCCATCACTATATATAACACAAATTCCAGATGTAACTACACAAAAATCAAAATCAACTTCTGCATTATTAGCTAACGCATCAACGTTGCAAAGCAATAAGTTTGAAGATGTTTTAGCATTCCAATTGTAGCCACAAAATGTAGATATAAATAAACAAATTACAGCTACTACAACAAATAAACATTTAGTTCTCATTATATTTCTAAATATATGAACGATATTCACCAAGACATGCACCCCAATCTCCTAAAGTTCGACAGATTTGCAATCTTGTATAGACGCAACCAACACACTCACTTCCACTTTCTCTCGTATCAGCTAAAGCTTCTATATTATTCAGTGCCAAGCTGGACAACTTCGCATTATTCTGCGAAGTATACGCATTGTATCCCGTAACGATAGCAATGGCAACAACGGCTATAAGCCCCATTATTTTCTTTTTCATTTTGTAGTTTTTTAAATTGCACTTTTTCGTTTTTCTTCTGTATCTATCATTTCAACAGAATAGCAATAGTTTGCTACATTAATTTTTTATTCTTATGTTTGTATCTGAATAACCTCCTTTCTTTTTAGGGGTTAAGGAGCAGATGATATGTAAGCAAATCCGCCAAGATGAACAAACGCATCATTCTGCTCCTTATAATCAAGTCAATTCTCTCATACGCTACCAAAGCTAAACTTTACTATTGGCTGATCGCTATTTACATCTGTCGCCATTATTGTTTTAGTAGCTTCATCCACCCAAATACCATATATATAATGGTCGAGTACATATTTACATAACGGTTCTCCTTGCAAACTAAATACATAAATATATTTTCCTCCGTCAGGAAGCTTTCCGCTTTGTCTCGCTATCTCCTTAAAGGGCGTTCCATGAAACACCGCATAAATGGCACTATCCGTTACTTGAACATCACTGAATCCCATAATGCCTGTTGGTATACCATACCCATCGGAAACTTTGAATTCAGGTTCGTTGTGCTCACCGATACGAACAACATGAGTACTGTCTTTCAAATTATAAATTTCAACCACCTCGCCCAGTTGAGTGACAGCAGCTAAAACGCCATTATGGGGATTATAATCTAAAAAGCTACGCCATGCCTGTGCTAATGCCGGACGGGCTTCTTGCAAAGCTTTCTCATTCGCTGTAGGTATAGCGCCTATCTTCTCTATAAGTTTAC
>CAJUHN010000349.1 GCA_910585935.1 uncultured Lachnospiraceae bacterium
GTACCGTTACGTCTGGAACGGAGCGAAAGCGCGGCTTCGTTGGAATACTTCCTTGTCGCAGCGAACCTTTTATGTTCAAATAGATGGAACGGTAATGCTTCTTTGATCTTTAAGAAAGAAAGTGGTTGACATTTTTGGTTCTTTATGGTATGCTAAAAAAGCTGCAGTTACAAAGGAAATAAAATTTTTTAGAAATAGATTTTTTTAAAAAGGGTTTCCTGAGAGAAAAGTTTTTTAAAATTTAGTTTTTCAAGGGAAATAGTGATGATTAAGAAGTAGAGTATCCACTCTCACCTTAGCGCAAAAGGCGACTTGGGTTAATAGGTAAGATGTCATAATGAGATAAGGCATAGAGCTTATGAGTGGATAGTCCAGCTATTCACTCTTTTTAATTTATAAAAAATCCCGTTGAAGTATAGATAAGTATTATTTTAGAGTTGGTTATGTGTCAGGGGGATATTTTGGATAGGGGTAATGATAGGCTGGAAAAACCTGTAATTATTCAAGAAAATATAAAATCTTGAATCACATAATATTAATGGAGGTGCACGACTATTAACGATTTAATGATTAATGAGCAAATCAAAGATAAAGAAATCCGTTTGATTGGTGAAAACGGAGAACAACTAGGAGTTATGTCAGCCAAAGAAGCACTAAAGATGGCAAAAGAGGCAGATTTGGATTTGATAAAAATAGCGCCAACAGCAAAACCCCCAGTTTGCAAAATTATTGATTATGGAAAATACAGGTATGAATTAGCTAGAAAAGAAAAAGAGGCTAAGAAAAAGCAGAAAGTGACAGATGTAAAGGAAATTCGTATTTCTCCTAATATTGATAGCAATGATTTGAGCACAAAAGTGAATGCAGCTAGAAAATTCATTGAAAAAGGAGATAAAGTAAAAGTTACATTGCGCTTTCGGGGGAGAGAGATGGCACATATGGCAAATAGTAAAGTCATCTTAGATGTTTTTGCTGAAAAATTAGTTGATATAGCAGTGGTAGAAAAGCCTGCTAAATTAGAAGGCAGAAGTATGCAGATGGTATTAGCAGGAAAACGCTAGTGATAGGATAAAAGAGTTAATCCGTCAGTTGGTAAAGGGTGGAACTTAAAAGACCTAAAAACCAAAGGAAAAATTAAAAATAAAATCTAGGAAAGGAAAAGCTATTTAGATGTAAACTTGCAAAATCGCGTAGATAAGCGAAAGTGAGTGTACCGATGTTTAAGTCGGGAAATTATGACTGTGGAGTGGAGAAAAATTTGTAATGATTAGAGATGATTACAAAGGGATTCACGAGGAAACAGTGAGAATAAATCGTGAGATTATTCTGAAACATCTAATATATACATTTGTATATATTTTTAGTAGCAGGAAATTAAGATGCCAAAAATAAAAACTAACAGAGCAGCTGCAAAGCGTTTTAAAAAGACAGGTACAGGGAAATTAAAAAGAATGAAAGCTTATAAAAGCCATATCTTGACCAAGAAAACTACTAAGAAAAAGAGAGAGCTCAGAAAGGCTACTATTGTGGATTCCACAAATGTAAAGAACATGAAGAAGATTTTACCATATTTATAATAAAAGTTGGAGAAAAGAGATTTTCAACAGACCAAACAGAGAAAATATCCTGACAAGAAAGTAAAATTTTTGTGGATGCAGTTGGTCAAAGGTAAAAGATTCAAAAACCAAGAGCAAATAAAAATTTAGGAAAGGAGAAAGCTACTAGAGATTTTGATTTGTATATTATCAATAGAAACATAAAGCCTTTGCGATTTAGGCAGGGAAAGTGTTAAGTAAATACAAATATGTACCGATGGCTAATTGGGAAATTATGATTGTGGATTGTATAGGACTTGTGAATAAATGATGAGTGATCCTATCAAAAGCATACAGGTAGAAATAGTAAAATCTCGGTATGGATATATTTGTCCATATTTTTGAGTAGCAGGAATATAGACAATGGCAAGAATAAAAGGCGGAATGAACGCTAAAAAGAAACATAATAAGGTATTAAAATTAGCAAAAGGATATAGAGGAGCTAGATCCAAACAATATAGAGTGGCAAAACAATCTGTGATGAGAGCATTAGCAACTTCCTATGCTGGCAGAAAAGAAAGAAAAAGACAATTCAGACGTTTATGGATTGCTCGTATTAATGCAGCAGCTAGAATGAATGGATTATCTTATAGTAAATTTATGTATGGATTGAAATTAGCTGGTGTTGAAATGAACCGTAAGGTATTATCTGAAATGGCTATTAATGATGCAGAAGGATTTAAAACTTTAAGTGATTTAGCAAAGAGTAAAATTGCATAAATAAGATAATGATAAAAAAGCTATAGAAATAATTTATTTCTATAGCTTTTTTTATCACTTCATAGATATAAATAAATTCATTTTTGAATGTGAAAGCTTTCTAGAATTTCATATGAACTTACTCTTTGACTTCCACTTGAGTTTCAGTTTCTGATGGTATAGTTTCTTCTGGTATATAAGGAACAAAAGATAGTATAGTATCTATTATATAAGAGTTTTCTTCTTCGGAGATGAGTTCTTCTTGAATATAATAGATTTTGTCCCAATCAGAAGAAAGGGAAATTTCTAGTGTACTGCCTTCTTCTGCGGTAGAGAGAAAAATATCTTGGATATAAGAATTTTCTGGTATTGATGGCAGTATATCAACAGTATCATGACATTCCATAGACAAGGAAAAACAGTTATTTTGTGTATCATAAATGAGATGTGTGAGGGAAGATGTTTTGTCAGAGGCAGTCTTTGTGATGGTTTGCCGAATCCTCACAGTATTTTCTTCTAAAATTAAATCTGTTAAAATTGCAGTTTCAAAGTTATCGTTTCCAAAAGTATAATCTTGAAATTGTGGATCTTCTATAGTTAAAGTTGCTGGAGCAATTTTTTCTATAAAGGAAGAATCCAAACGAGAATATTGAACTATTTCAAAAGGAGCAGGAATAAAAGTATCATTTCCTTCTAGCTGTATCTTGTCATATGCTTTTAATATTTCAAAAGAATTTTCATTTTCTATCGTGTGTAAAAGAACAAGAGGCGTGTTTTCTAAGATAATTTCAAACATATCTGTTTCTGGATTAGCTAACGCCAGACGATAAGTATTTTCTTCTAAATGAATAGAATATAAAACAAGATAAGTGTGTTCTGCTGTTGTGATAAATTGAGAACAGTCGATAAAATCCTCGTCTTTTTGCGATAGAAAATTAGTGATAGTGTCAGAAAAATCGTTTTTTGTTGTTTCTTCCATTGTTGTTTCTTTCGTAAATTCTGATTCAATAAGTTCTGTGCTTTCTATTATAGTTGTAGTAGGTGTAGTTGTGGGAGCAACAAAAGTGGTAGTAGTCGGAAGCGGCATAGTGTCTGTAGTGTTTTCCGGCGTTTCTTTCATAGGTAAACCACATCCTGTTAGAAAATTAGCAGCTAACAAAAAAGCAAGGCAGCCGGAAGTAATATGTTTTATATGATGCATTGTGAGTATCCTTCCTTTATCTATCATTGTTATTTTATATGGTTATAAGAGTACAGCTTTTTCCTATAAATGTCAAGGGCTAGAAATACAAAGGTTCACTACGGCAAGGAAGTATTCCACCGAAGCCGCGCTCTCGCTCCGTTCCAGACGTAGCGGTACTAAATTCGC
>CAJUHN010000350.1 GCA_910585935.1 uncultured Lachnospiraceae bacterium
GCGGTCACGCGCCGAGAATTTAGTACCATTACGTCTGGAACGGAGCGAAAGCGCGACTTCGTTGGAATAGTCTTGTTCCTGAGCGAAATTTCGGTCAAAACAACTTATTTTTTCTTTCTTTTTTTCTTATATATTATTCTCACAATAATTCCCACTCCTATCGCTCCTGCACATGCTATAAAAAGAAAAGGTAGTGGATTTGTCTTTTTTTCTAATATCAAAAATTCTCCTATGTCTTCCATATCAAAAATTAAATAACTGCCCTCTTTTTCGCAATTTCTCAATATCAATCCGTTTTCCGTCAACATTCCTATTTTCGCACTTTTTTCTTCTAAATCAGATAAAATATGTACTTTTATTTTATCATTTTTATGTTCTATAGGAGAATGAACGAGAAAAGAATATGCTTCTGATAAACTATATCCTTCTGGAATTTCTATCCCCACTTCTTCCTGCATAATATCTGTCAATGTGATAGTAGTGTTTGGATGAAACTCTCCTTCTAATAAAAGTTTAGGTTTTTCTTCTCCTGTAGAAATAGTAGAAGTCCAATTACTATAAACAGCATGAACATTGATATTTCTTATAATAGAATTGTGGTCAAAATCTTCCCATTTTGCAAACAGTCCATCTTTATCAGGAATGGTTGGAATATCCTCTTGTGCAATACTTCCTTCATAGTCTACAAATACGGTTTTTAATAATGTATTGTCTGTATAAAAACATACTTTTAATTTTTTAAATTCTTCTGGCAAATTAGAGGAAGTGATAAAATCTTGATACTCAAGTGGCATCGCAGAACCCTCATAATTTATTCCATTCACTCCCTGCAAATTTTCCTTTACAAAAAAGTTCTGACTAGCTATCCCTGATACACTTCCCGCGATTGCTCCTATTCGTTCTCCTTCACTCGTTATTCTAACCATACTATAAGAATGATCTATATCACAAGCTTTTCCTGCTATCCCTCCCATATCATCATTTCCTATCAAATCACTAATCGCATAACAAGAAGTAATTAATCCATTAGAGCTTCCTGCTATTCCTCCATTAAAACTTCCATTTGTAGTTTCTACTGTTCCTGTATTTTTGTCATCTCTTAATGTGCCCATATCTGCACGACCTACAATTCCTCCTGCATAAGAATTTTTTGCCTTTACAGAACCTTGATTATTACAGCTTTCAATATTCGCTTTAATATAAGCGGTAGATTTTAAGGATTCTTTCCCAATAAATACAATATCTTCTTCTGGATTAGTCCCTATTTCCTGCGCTATAATCCCTGCAATTCCACCTACATTTCCATCTGCGTTTATTTCTCCTGTATTCAAACAGCCTCGAACTAAACTGATATCATAAGAATCATTATTTGATGAGGCATCTACTACCTTTTCCTCTAAAAGCCCATTTTTTTCTGTTTCTTCCTCTATTTCTTCTAAATCTACTCTAGTATCTGAATTTTTATTATCATCTGTAAATAAATTCAAATTATCCAGACTCACTCCTACTCTCAAGCTAGATACAGGAGCAATAGAAGCTGTATTTTCTTCAGCAGGACTAGAATACTCTATACTGGTATCTGCTTGTGTACTAGGTTCTGTTTCAGGTTCAATTATGGTTTCTGTTTCTATCGTAGATTCTATTTGCGTTTCTGTTGGCACTATTGTTTCTGATTCTGTCAGCTCAGAAGAGGATTCTTCTTGGATTTCTGTTGTTTCAGAATCTTGTGTTGATGTTGGTATCTCTAAATCTATGCTCGGTAGTGTAGATAAATCTGGTAATTCAACACTTGGTGTTGGTAATTCATCTGGTATAGAAGGCAACGTTGGCAGTTCATCTGGCAGGGAAGGCAATGTCGGTAATTCATCCGGTATAGATGGTAACGTTGGCAGTTCATCTGGTATAGAAGGCAACGTTGCCATCCAATCTATAATTTTCTGTAAAATTTCTTGTAACTGCTTTTGATATTGTTCTAGTGTAATAAAAATATTATCTATTTCATCTCTTAAATCATCCATATATTTTGTAAATTCTTTATATCTTTTTCTCGCATCTGTTACCGTTCTTTCTACATCATTAATAATATCCTGCAAATCATCTGTCATATTATCTACATCGTCTATCACATCATTTGCCCTATCTATTGTATTAAATAATTCATCTGTTAATCCTGTTATTGTTATATCTAAATTGTTTAAAATATCCTGTGCTTGGTTTGTCAAATCTTCTATATCATTATTAATTGTAGTAATTGTATGATTGGCATTATTTATGGTATCATTGACATTATCTAATGTATTATTTGCCGATTCGCTGATACTTGTCACTTCTCTTTCAATGGTATCTGCAACATTCGTCACTTCTGTTCCAATCGTATCTGCACAATCCTCTATTTCCTGCAAGGCTACTTCTGCTTCATTTAAAACCTCATTCATTCTATCTGTCACTTCTGTCACTTTACGTTCCATCTCTTGAAAAATATCTTCTTCATAAACAATGGTAGTATATGGTTCAAACTGTCCTACAATTCCACCTACATCTTTCCTTCCATAAATATTTCCGTGATTCACAGAATCCATGACATGCCCATTTTGTCTGCCCACAATTCCACCTACATTATATCCAGTATGTAAATATCCAATATCTGCTTCATTCACACATTGTTCTATCTCTCCATAAGAAATTCCAGCTATTCCGCCTGTATCCTGCGCTTTTGCATTTTCTTCTTCATTTACTGTCGCATAATTAGTACAATTAAAAATAGACCCATAATTCTTTCCAGCTATTCCGCCATTATACTGATTTCCTGTTATTTTCGCATAATTGCTGCAACCAGATATAAGACCTGTCTGAGTGTTGTTTCCAACTATGCCTCCAACTGTTTCTTCTCCCTTTATCTTTCCATTCACAATACAATTGTAAATCTTTCCTTGATTTGTACCTGCTATTCCACCTAAGTTTGATTTACTTCCTGTTGGCTCTATCCATACTTCTACACAAAGATTAGAAATCATGCCACTTTCTTTTATCACGCCGAATAACCCTTTATTTGAACCAACATTTTGGAAAGAAAGACCTTTAATACTATAATTATTTCCCTCAAAAGTCCCTCCAAATATAGCTAATGGTTCTAATTCATATCCTGTCATATCCAAATCATTTTTTAAAACCACTCGTTTTCCATCTGCATAAGTGTCATAAACACAATTTTTTGAAAGATCAATTAAATCCTCTGGAGTAGAAAGATAGATAGTTGCATCATTTTCTACTGCTTTTATAGGATATGCAGGAAAAATCATAGTGATTATAAGAATAATACTGAGAAATCCAGCTATGATTCTTTTTGTCTTCGCATTTTTTCTGCTATTTTTGCTCATCTTTTTTTACCTTCCTTTCTGCTTTCCTATCTTTTTAAATAATTGTGAAACTCCGCCCCCCCCCTATAGAAATACTACTCTTTCTACATATCTCCTCCCCCGAGATTTTATAAATAAGTTATCGTAACATTCTCTTTTCAAAAAGTAGAACAACCAACCAATCAGCGAAGGCGAGGAAGTATTCCATAAGAAGCCCCTTGGAAGACGTCGGCACTTAGCAAATAGCCCTAACAGGGCTGTGCGCTTAGTACCGCTACGTCTGGAACGGAGCGAAAG
>CAJUHN010000351.1 GCA_910585935.1 uncultured Lachnospiraceae bacterium
AGTGCCGACGTCTTCCAAGGGGCTTCTTATGGAATACTTCCTTGCCTCCGCTGCTGGTTGGCTGTTCTACTTTTTAATAGTGAATGTTATGATAAGAGTAGGAAATCTAAGTGGGGGGATATATAAAAGTAATTTTTAGAAAAGTTAGTATGGATATGATTTTTAGGGGGTTATAATTACTTATTGAGAATAGGAATAAAAAAGGAGGAAAAAAATGAAAACAAAGGAACAAAAATATAATGAATATGTCAAAAAAGTGACACCAACATCGAATACTTGGTTAAATATGTTTCATGCTTTCTGGATGGGGGGATTGATCTGTGTTATTGGGCAATTTATTACAAATACTTTTCTGAAATATGGTTTGGAGAAAGAGGCGGCTGGAAAATGGACATTAGTGATCATTATAGGGATAACTGTGTTATTAACAGGATTTAATATATTTTCCAAATTAGCAAAATTAGCGGGAGCAGGAGTTTTAGTGCCGATTACGGGGTTTGCTAATTCGATTGCAGCTTCGGCTATTGAATATAAGAAAGAAGGACAAGTATTTGGAATAGGATGTAAAATTTTCACTATAGCTGGTCCAGTAATTTTATATGGAATATTAATTTCTTGGGTTCTGGGATTAGCAGCTTTTGTGTTGATGAAAATGGGTGTGATTACAATTTAAAAGAAAAATTTACTTAGAAAAGAGAAATAAAAAAGGAGGATTTTCTTATGATAATAGGAAAGCAGAGCATACAATTTGACAGAGCTCCTTATATTTTAGAAGCCTCTTCTGTAGTGGGAAAAAAAGAGGGAGAAGGACCTTTGGGAAAGTTATTTGACAGAGTAGAACAAGATCCAATGCTTGGAAAGGATACATGGGAAGAAGCAGAAAGTGAATTGCAAAAAATAGCAGCAGAAGGGGTATTAAAAAAGAGCGGTTTGACAAAAGCGGATATTCGTTATATTTTAGCGGGAGATTTATTAGAACAGATGACAGCAACGTCTTTTGGATTGATGGATTTAGAGATCCCTCTTTTTGGATTATATGGAGCATGTTCTACGATGGGAGAGGCATTGAGTTTAGGATCTATGTTGATTTCTGGAGGATATGGAGAATATATTATGACTGTGGCATCGAGTCATTATGCAGGGGCAGAAAAACAATTTCGTTTTCCATTAGATTATGGGAATCAACGTCCATTAGCAGCGAGTTGGACTGTCACAGGGAGCGGAGCGATTATTTTAAGTATGAAAAAAGGAAGAGCGAGAATCACGGGAATCACAACGGGAAAAATTGTGGATTTTGGAATGAAAGATTCGATGAATATGGGGGCTTGTATGGCGCCTGCTGCTTGTGATACTATTTATCAGAATTTTATGGATTTCAACCGACAAGCAGAAGATTATGATAAAATTGTGACAGGGGATTTAGGATATGTTGGACATGATATTTTAATTCATTTAATGAAAGAAAAAGGATTTGATATCAGTAAACAGCATATGGACTGTGGAATGTTAATTTTCGATCAGGAAACACAAGATACTCATGCAGGAGGAAGTGGATGTGGATGTGCAGCAGTTACTCTTTGTGCTCATTTATTAAGGCAGATAGAAAAAGGGGCATGGAAGAGAATTTTATATATTCCTACTGGCGCGTTATTATCAAAAGTCAGTTTTAACGAAGGCAGAACTGTGCCAGGGATCGCACATGCAGTAGTCATTGAACATGTATCATAGAAAAAAGTTCTAATAGTTTAAATTATCAACGAATCATGAAAGGTTATCACATCTTATAATGAAAATAGAAATTTATTTTCGTAGCAAAAGTGATATGGAAATGAGGGAAAAATATGGATTATTTAAAAGCATTTCTAATAGGTGGACTGATATGCGCTATTGTGCAGATATTAATGGATAAAACAAAATTAATGCCGGGAAGGATTATGGTGCTTTTAGTGTGTACAGGAGCGATATTAGGAGCGATTGGAATATATGAGCCATTTATAGAGTTCGCTGGTTCAGGAGCTAGTATTCCATTGTTAGGATTTGGGAATACATTGTGGAAGGGAGTAAAAGAGGGCATACAACAAGAAGGGATTTTAGGGATATTCAGCGGAGGTTTTACCGCGAGTGCAGTAGGTATATCGGCCGCACTTATTTTTGGATATTTAGCTTCATGGATATTTGATCCGAAGATGAAAGAATAATAAAAAAGAACTGTTCCTCAGATTTTTTTTATATCGGAGGACAGTTCTTTTTATCATAAACTAATTTACAAAAAATCAAAATCTATTAGTCTACTTCTTTTCCATTAATAATAGTATAAACTACATTTGTAACTAAATGTAAGGGATTTCCATCTGTAATTACAATATCGGCATCTTTGCCAACTTCTAAAGACCCCACACGATCTGCGATTCCTAAATGTTTTGCGGGATTAATGGTAATTGCCTTTAATGCCTCGTGCTCCTCCATACCAGATTTTAATGCTAAACCAGCACAAAGAGCTAGATAATGTTGAGGGATCACAGGAGAATCTGTGATAATAGAAACTTGACAGCCAGCTTTCGTTAAGATGCCCGGAGTTTCAAATGTTTTATTGCGCAATTCAAATTTCGTGGCATGTCCGAAAGAAGGACCTACAGCGATAGGATAGCCCTCTTTTGCCAATTCTTCTGCCACTAGATGACCTTCTGTGCCATGTTCTAAGGTTAGATTTAATTGAAATTCTTTTGCAATACGAATAGCAGTGAAAATATCATCTGCGCGGTGAGCATGTGCTTTTAGCGGAATTTCATGATTTAGAACAGGTAATAATGCTTCTAATTTCATATCAAAACTCGGTTTTTTGCTCGGATCATTCTTAGAAAGTTTTAATTTCTCTTGATATTCGATAGCTTTAAAAAGCATTTCTCGAAGTTTAGCTGCTGTAGACATACGAGAATAATTATCCTTATTTTTATAAACTCGTTTTGGATTCTCACCAAAGGCACATTTCATCGCAACAGCTTGTTTGACAATCATATCTTCTATACGTTTTCCTGTTGTTTTTATCGCCGCAAAAGTCCCTCCTAAGACATTAGAACTTCCCGGACCAGTCGCAACACAAGTCACCCCTGCTTTTGCTGCCATATGTATAGTAGGATCTTGAGGATTAATCGCATCAATAGCGCGCAAATGAGGAGTTAAGCTGTCATTTATTTCATTATAATCTTGCCCTTCAAAACCGATTCCATAACCATCTAATCCTAAATGACAATGAGCTTCTACAAACCCCGGATAAATTTGCAGGTTTGTGGCATCAATAATTTCAGAATTTTCTGGACATGTGATATCTGCCCCAATCGCTTTGATGATGCCGTTTTCTGTGATAATATTTCCAAGATAAGGTTCAGGATGGATGATATCATGGATAAGACCATTTTTAATAAATAATAAATTTTGCTTCATTTTATCACCTTTCTATTCCAGTTTTTTATACTGTAGCACAATTTTTCTTCCCTGTCAAAAAGTTTAAGTTACTTTACAGTTTTGACTGCTTTGATGTCAAAGGTTCGCGGCGGTAAGAAATTATTCCAACGAAGCCGCGCTTTCGCTCCGTTCCAGACGTAATGGTACTAAATTCGCAGCCCCGCTTCTCGCGGAAC
>CAJUHN010000352.1 GCA_910585935.1 uncultured Lachnospiraceae bacterium
CCCCGCGGAACTGCTCATTAAGTACCAACGTCTTCCAAGGGGCTTCTTTTGGAATCATTTCTTCCCCTCTGCTGCTTTTTTATCGTAAGCTAGTTTGTGAAGTGTAAATGGCTTCTATTTTTTATAAGGGAAAAAGATAGAAAAAGTAGGATTGTGATGAAGATAGAAAAGGTATTATTTTACAGGGGTAAATTTATCCTGTAAGATAATACCTTTTTTGAGTTTTAATGAAACTGTTGCAAAATGAATATTACTTATATCTATATATAGTATAAAATTTTTATTTTGCAGCAGTCTTGTTCATTATTTTTATTTCTTATCTATATTTGCTTTATATTATTGTAATAGAGAAAGAACACCTTGAGTAGATTGATTTGCCTGTGCGAGCATGGATTGTGCTGCCTGCTGTAAAATATTGTTCTTAGAATATACTACCATCTCTTCTGCCATATCTACATCACGAATGTTGGATTCTGCGGATTGTAAGTTTTCAGAGGTGTTATCTAAGTTCGCAATGGTATGTTCCAAACGGTTTTGAATTGCACCTAATTTAGAACGCTGTTTGGATACCATCTCAATCGCATTATCAATAGTTTCAATTGCATTATTAGCAGTTTCTCTTGTGGTCATATTTAAAGAATATTTTGTTTTATTCTTATCTGTTCCATTTGTTACTGTTTGAGTTGTGGTGAAGTCCCCTCCTGCTGTAGAGCTTGTCAAACCTAATGCATCTGCACCCATATCATCAATAGATACATTAATAGATTGATTTTTATTTGCACCTACTTGAAAATAAAGAGATTGGTCTTTTGTTTCTGCTGCAATTGTTTCTGTCTTTATCCCTAACTTATCCTCTAAATCATAACTAATAGACCACTTATCGGTATCTGTTGCTGTTCCAGCGGCATCCCAATTAACAGTAAAACTAATTCCATGATTATTATAATCATAAGTACCTGCTGTATCTGCTAACGAACTCTTTGAAACTTCTATATTATCAATAACCTTGTCTCCTAATGTTAATTTTAATGTAAATTTATCTTCTGCTGCAGTTCCTACTAATATAGATTCTAATTCAATTTTAAAATCTTTATCTTCTTTAGAGGCTTTAAAATCATCACTAAATGTAATTTCTCCTATACTAAAATATTTTTTTGCGCCTCCTGTTGTATCATAATCATTATCTACTCCTACTTCAAGCGGTGTCCCTGCTGTAATACTATGTGTAATACCCGTCCCAGCAGTTTTTCCGGCTGCATCTTCTATATTTAAAGTGACAGTATTACCTGTATCCCATGCTTCATAATCTGCTTTTGAAATAGTAAAACTTACACCATGATTATTATAAACATAATTTCCTTTTTCGTCAGCAGTAATATTATCCTCTATATCAAATGTTTCTTTATTACCACTAGCAGATGTGACTACAGAATCTAATTTAACTTTTATACCATCTGCTGTTTTTTCTAATTTTACTGTATTTTTATTAGCAGTGCCTAAATCTATAGTTCCTGCAAATATACTGCCAGCATCTCCTGAAACAAAAATAGTTGTATTTTTTAATTCTGTACCCGCAGTACCTGTCTGTGTTATTCCTGTAGAAGATTTAGGAGTTATTTTTCCCCCTTTAATAGTTTCTACTATTTCTACTTTCGCACCCTCTACTTTTGCATTTTCCGATCTCGATCCATCTAATAATTCCATTTTATTGTATTGTGTGGTTTTGGAGATACGGTTGATTTCGCTTGTCAGCTCATCTATTTCACTTTGAATGGCTTCTCGGTCTTTATCCACATTTGTATCGGTTGCTGCCTGTACTGCGAGTTCTCTCATTCTCTGTAAAATAGAATGTGTTTCTGTCAATGCACCTTCTGCCGTCTGTATTAAGGATATTCCATCTTGTGCATTTGTTGATGCCTGATTTAATCCTCGAATCTGTCCTCTCATTTTTTCTGAGATGGATAATCCTGCTGCATCATCTGCTGCTCGATTAATCCGATAGCCAGAAGATAATTTCTCCGTTGACTTTGCCTGACTTGTTACCACTGTTCCTAACATTCTGTTTGCGTTTGCCGCCTGCATATTGTGTTGAATAATCATATTTTCTACCTCCGTGTTTGTTTTTTCGCGATTCCTTTCGCTTTTTTTCTATAATAACTATAAGTCCCTAGGTTAACTCATAGATTATTACCATTCTTTTTTTCTGCCTTTTGTTTTGCCATAATTTTTCTCATTTCTTCTTTAGGAATATCTGGTTCTGGATAATATTGTTTTAACTTTTCTCTTTCTTCTGTATTCTTGGCATATTTTTCTAACGCCTTTCCTCTGACAATGTTATACTGTTTCGGCGCTTCTATCATCACGCGGTAATTATGCGCTGTGCCTCCTAAAAATACGATCCGAATATCTTTTCCTACCATAAAATACTCTCCTGGTTTAATTGTAAAATTCAGCATAGAAAAACCTCCTTGTTTTTTTCTTACATCCTTGTCAAACTATGTCTTTTTCTCATGCAACATTTTCTAATAATTTGTTGCAAGGTGACGATTTTCTTGATAAATTAAGGTTTTATTAGGAAATACCATTTTAAAATATCTTATGGCACATCGAAATATGAAATTTCTTATCAGCTAAAAAAAGAAGAAAAAGGAGAAAAAAATGAGTACTACACAACCAATCAGAAATTTAGAAAATTTAGAGCGTTTAAAAAACTATTTTCTTACAGAATGTCCAAATTTACGCAATTATTTACTGGTACATCTGTCTGTAAACACAGCTCTTCGCATCAGCGATATCTTATCTTTAACATGGGAAGATGTCTATGATTTTTACCATTTCACATTTCGTGAACATTTGATTTTAACCGAAAAAAAGACCAAAAAAAGAAAACAGATCCCTTTAAATGAAAATCTAGTCGAAAGCCTAACTTCCTATATGCAGTCATATCCTGTAGTTCTTCCCAAAAATTATCTATTCTTTGGAAGAAATGTTTCACACCCCCTGAGCCGTTCACAAGCATTTCGAATCTTAAAAACAGCTTCCGAAAATCTTCATTTTGAAGACCCCGTAAGCTGCCATTCCCTGCGAAAAACATTTGGCTATCATGCATGGCAGGCAGGAGTTACACCTGTCATGTTGATGAACATCTATAACCACTCTTCCTATCAAATTACCAAGCGTTATTTGGGAATCGAACAAAAAGAAATTGATGATGTGTTTTTAAATATTAAATTATAAAAAATTTTTTATTTCCTCTAAAGAAAAAAAAGAAAATGCCGATAAATAAAATAACAAAAACAAATGCAACAAATTATTAGAAAATGTTGCATTTGTTTTTTATTTTTTCCCTTTTTTATTTTCATGTTCTACTTTTTTCTACTTTTCAATTACTATCTATCCCCATCATCACTATAACCAAAATTCTATCCCATTTTCTATCATAACTTCAATTACTTTTTGAGTATAATCCTCTTCTATATGATTGTCAAATAATTACGTTTCCAGAACAGCCAACAAACTAGCAAAGGCAAGAGATGATTCCAAAAGAAGCCCCTTGGAAGACGTCGGCACTTAATGAGCTGTCCTTTATGGGCTGCGAATTTAGTACCGCTACGTCTGGAACGGAG
>CAJUHN010000353.1 GCA_910585935.1 uncultured Lachnospiraceae bacterium
AAGCGGGGGACTTCCTTGATGAGGTTAAATAAAAAATTGTTATTTTGAATTACGAAAACAGTTTAAATTATAGAAAGGACGTATAATCTCTTAACACCTTGGCTTACTAAAATAATATTTTAAGCGTTGAAAATGGTAATCTAACATTATAAAGAAAAGCATGAAGATATAAACTATCATAGTATAATTTTCTCCCATCTTTTTAATCTCTAT
The DNA here is from genome assembly GCA_910585935.1 of uncultured Lachnospiraceae bacterium. Lineage (GTDB taxonomy): Bacteria > Bacillota > Clostridia > Lachnospirales > Lachnospiraceae > MGBC136627. Next base: position 214 of record CAJUHN010000353.1, read on the forward strand.
ACTTTTTACTTTAACCAATCATAAATTCCATGCCATTATTTTTTAAATAAATCTGCATGTGTTCCTGTATCAACTAATGTTAATGTTAATATATCATTTTCTACAAGATATATCAAAAGCCAATCTGGCTGGATATGACATTCTCTAAATCCATCCCCCTTTCCTTTTAATGGGTGATCTTTCAATTTTTTATCAAGTGGTATTCCATGTAATAATTTCTCTACTATAGAATCCAATAAAGAAATATCTAAACCACGTTTTTTAGCGGACTTTAGACTTTTCTTAAATTTGCTGGAAAGAACCAGTTCATATTTCATATATCTAATTCCTCTAAAGCTTCCGAAAAACTTGTATACTTCTTTGTATTCGGATTTCTGCTTAACAGTTTTGCCTCCTCCATAGCTTCCATCACTTCCGGCTTAAATTCTGGATATTTTACTTCAAATGGAATACCATTCTGTAAAATTACCTGTTTCAAGAACATATTTACAGCATCAGACAAACTTAATCCCAATCCCTCTAAAAGTTCTACCGCCTGTTGTTTTGTATTCTCATCTATTCTAATTTGTGTTGGTGAAGTAGCCATCATTATACCTTCTTTCTCTTTTTCTATTTCATTATTTTACTACAATTAGTATACATAATCAACTTATTTTCGTCATATTTTATTAGGTGATTCCAGGAGGTAATATGAAAGAAAAGAATTACATGATTCTATTTTCTATCCTTGCTTCAAAAACAAGCTTAAAGAGATATAACGTGACATAGGCAGAAATGGTAAAAACCTTAATAAATCAACCATTAACATCACCTCTTATAAAAATTTATAAGAGGATGCCGCTAGCAGACATCCTCTTTCTATGATAAAGCAATTGACTATAATAGTTAGGAAACGAGGAACTCGTTGTAGAAAAGTCAGATTGCATATTTTCCTATGTATCGAATTTCCTTTTCATTCCTCGTTTTCATTATAGTATAAGTTATGCAGAAATCTTCCTTTTGTTCCTTTTTTTGATTAAAATTATTTTTTCCTCTTTTGTCCCTCACTTCTCTCCATCTTAACAATTTATCATAGCCCCTCTATTTTTAATTTCCCAACGATTTCTGGACACATCACATAGTTCATCTTATACTTTACATAACCTGCATCCTTTAATTTAAACTGCTCTATGACAGGAGAATCTAATACATAAGATACTCCATCTATCAAATCCTGTAGATGAGGCAGTTCATCAAAACACATTTTGATCGTATCATCTGGATAAAATATAATCTTTAAAAGTCTAGTATTCGATGTTTCTAAAAAGCAGATCATCAGTTTTAAAACCAGCCTGTCCTCCTCATCAAAGCGAAAACTTCCTTTCACAGCCACCTGATAAACTTCTCCTGAAAAATCTAAAACAGTATTTTTATAACTTCTCTCATCACATCCCATGGGCAGAAAAACTTCCTTTTCTCCCTCCACAATACGAATAGTAACTTCCTTCCCCTCTCCTGAAAATGATATTTCTTTTATCCCCTTCCCATAATTATTGTGAAAGCATTGTAAAAATAATGGCAATAATCCTATCTTAGAATCCTCCATTTCATATGTCTTTCCTTTTATTCTCTCTAATGCAAAGTTTTTCTCCTGTCTTTTCCAACGATTTCTCTTTTTTCTGCCTTCTTTTAATTTCCTAGAAGTGATTTCCATGCCATCTTCATAAGCTTCATGATATCTTAAATGCCTCAGCACTTTTTGTAATTCCTGATACTCCCTTTCCTTTTTTTCTATCGACTTTTCTGGCTGAAACATTTCATCTGTGAAATACTGATATACGATAGGAGAAATATCCATCGCGCCACTTAATCCTTTACTCCCTCCTGTTGTTGCGATCACCATCTCCCTGTCAGGAATCACAATCACATTTTGTCCTAACATTCCATTGAATTGATAACTTCCCGGATATGGTCCTATACAAACCTGATATCCATACCCATATCTATCTGGATCAGATACCGTATCTATCTGCATTTTCGTAGATTCTTCTATCCACTCTCTGGCGATTAACTGTTCTCCCTTCCATTCTCCCATCTGTAAATAAAGTTGTCCTATTTTCGCCATATCCTCCAAGCGCATACTCAAGCCCCAACCGCCTTTTTCTATCCCTTTTGGACACTGTTCCCAATAAAATTGTGTTATCCCTAAAGGAGTAAAAATTCGTTCCTGTAAAAGTTCTGTCACACTCTTTTTGGTTTTCTCTTTTATAATAGCAGAGAGCATATAAGAATTCATACTATTATAAAAAAACTTTTCTCCGGGATTAAATGCTGTGTTTGATTCCATCACCATCTTCACCCAATCATTTTCCAAAATCGCTCCTAATTCATTTACCGTAATTCCACTGCTCATAGTCAGCAAATGTTTCACAGTAATATCTTTTAATCGAAATGTAGAAAGTAAATTCCTTCTTTCTTTAAAAATATTCAATAATTTTTCATTTAAGTCTAACAGCCCATCTTCTATCACTAATCCAATCCCCAATCCAATCAGACTTTTACATAGAGAATGAGAAATATGCCATATTTCTTCTTGATAAGGATAAAAACTAGCTCTTGCAATAATTCTTCCATGTCGAAGTATCATAATTCCATGAGCATCGACTTGTCTATTTTTTGCCACATCTTTAAAAAATTCTACTAAATATTTAGAAGAAACCCCCTCCTCTTCTGGTCTGACTTCTTCTAATGGCTCTTTTGACTCTATCTTATTATCATATAAAACTTTCTGTGGAGAATATTCCGCTCCCTTAATCTGGTCTGTGTTCCCACTCGCTAATTTTTTCAAATAATCTATCGTCTTAAGCTGTAATCCCATATCATACCCTCCATCTAATTTATTGCCTATATCCTCTATAAAAATTTCCTTTTCTCTATATTATAACAATTTTTTCTTCCATACAATCCAAATTCTCTAGTCTTTTTCTAAAATATTGCTTTCTAAAATCTTTTTTATTCTAAAATTTCTCTAAAATTTTTAAAATAGAAGGCTTAAAATAAGATGAAAACAAAAGTTCCGCTTAAGAGAAAGAAGTATTCCAACAAAGCCGCGCTTTCGCTCCGTTCCAGACGTAGTGGTACTAAATTCGTAGCCCTTTACAGAACTACTCATTAAGTACCAACGTCTTCCAAGGGGCTTCTTTTGGAATACTTCTTTCTCTTAAGCTAGTTTCTCACTATGGCTACTTTATAAAAAATAAGCCACACTATAAAATAAAAATCAACTCATATCTCCTCAACAAAAAAACTTCAATCATAACTACTATCACGATAAACAAAAACATGCAAATCAGAGCTATTATCTTTCGCAGAACAGCCGATAAACTAGCACAAGAACGAACCTATTCCAAAAGAAGCCCCTTGGAA
>CAJUHN010000354.1 GCA_910585935.1 uncultured Lachnospiraceae bacterium
AGCGGTGCGGTCACGCGCCGAGAATTTAGTGTCCATTACGTCTGGAACGGAGCGAGAGCGCGGTTTCGTTGGAATAGATACCCTTGTCTTCGCGGAAATTATATAGCATTAGGTTGTGATTTGTTGATGAATGATTGGAGTTGAGGTTTTATGGATGCTTTCAATATTTTAGAGAATTCTTATATTATAATAAATAGAAATTTTAAATTTTATAAGAAAAATTTTGGGCATACATATTATTTAAATGTAAATGATGATGAAACGCGGTTTATTGATAAAATGTTCAAAAATATGGAAAATCCATTATCTGCACAGGATAAAATGCTAAATTATTCTGTATCAACAATTTATACAGCAACAGCAGTATTGGTGGAATTTATGAATAGATATGGAATAATATATTCAGATATTCAACTGGAAGAGGTGTGCAAGGGATTTTCGGTTATGGAAAAGGAAGAAATAGCATTAACAGAAAAATCTGATGATGATTTAAAAGAAGTGTTATTGGGATTATTGACAGAAGGTATAGATTTGGAATCTAGAAAGAAGTCAGGAAGTGAGAGGACACCTGATGAAATAATAAATTATATGTTAGATATGGTGGGGTATGGAGGGAAAAATGTAAATAGTAAAAGTATTGTAGATCCAGCATGTGGAACAGGCACATTTGTGGCTAAGATGATAGAGAGATTTATAAAAGGGGTAGATAAAACAATTACAACTACTATGATGAAAGAGAAACTTTTAAGTTATAAACTTGTAAGAGCATATGATATGAAGCCATCAAATGTTTATGTGACAAAGATAGTTGTATTATCTGTTTTGATTAGAAATGGATTCGTGAATAATATGGAAGATGTGTTGGATTTGTTGAAGCATTTACCCATATATTGTAAGGATTTTTTGCAGGTTACAGAGAAAACAGATTTTGTTGTTGGTAATCCTCCATATATAAGATTACAGAATTTATCTAATGAATATAGAGAATTTATGAAAAGAAATTATATGAGTGCTACAGGAAGATTTGATATATATACATGCTTTATTGAAAATGCAGATAAAATTTTAAATGAAAATGGTAAGATGTGTTTCATTACAAGTAATAAATATTTGACAGCTAATTATGGAGTGGGTATACGTAAATATTTAAGTAAAAAAGGGCATGTAAGGAAGATTGTAGATTTATTTGATACAAAATTTTTTGGGGCAGCGGTTTTGCCTGCAATTATTTTGTGCGAAAATAAAGATATTCAAAATGACAATGTGGAGTATGTTGGGATAAAAAGTACATCAAAAAAGGCGCAGTATCATTGTCTGAATGTAGAAAAACTTTTTGAATATATAGAAAAAGAAATGAAAGGAAATAAAAGTATTGTTATTTGTGGAAAGTTGGAGAGGAATGTGTTGGAGATTTCAAAATCAAAAGTGAGTATTCCCTCTAATGGGGAAACATGGAATTTTTCTTCTAATGCAGAAAATGATATAAAAAATAAAATGGATGAAAAAAAATTGTGTACGTTGGAAGACGTATTTGATGTATGTGTTGGAATAAAGACAACAGCAGATTCAGTATTTGTGAAACCTATGACAGAAGAATTTGTGAAAAAACATGAATTTGAAGAGATTATTATTTATCCATTAATTCAAAGCTTTAATGTAAACAAATGGAGTATTTCTTGGGGAAATACTTCTAAAGATAGATATATATTGTATCCTCACAAAGAGTTACAGGGAAATATGGTTGCAATTTCATTAGAGGAAGTACCAAAAGCGAGGAAATATTTGGAAGATTGTTCCGATGTCTTAAAAAGGCGTTCTTATTTAACTGAGTCCAAGACGAGAGAATGGTATGAGTGTTGGGTTCCTCAAAAATTATCAAAATTTCAACAGATTAAAATTGTGACACGAGATATAGTAAATAGTAACTCATTTGCACTTGATGAATCGGGGATGTTATGTCAAGGAAATACTTTTTTTCTCACAAGGAAACAGTCAGTATTTAATATAGAATATTCTTCCATGACAGAACGGCAATATTATTGTTTTGTACTTGGAATTTTAAATTCAAAAGTGTTAGAGTATTATCAAAAAATGATTAGTGGTTGTTTATATTCTCAAAAATATAGATATACTACAACAAATTTGAATAGATGGCCTATTCCAAGAATTGAATTAAAAGATGCAATAAAGATTGCAGAATATGTAGATCGGTTGTTGCGTGGAGAAGAAAAAGAATCTGAATTAGAAAGAGAAATTGATAAAATTATGTATGTTCAATTTGGATTAGATGAAGAAGAGATTTTTAAGGTGGAGAGTTTTATAGGTGTAACGAAAGAGGAGGATTTTTAATGGATTATATAGAAGAAGGAAAGAAACCACCAAAATGTAAAGGATTCCTTTCTAATCCGAAAAATATTGTGGAAAGATTAAAAAGTTTAATTGGACAAGAAATATATATGACAGGTAAATCAAGGACAGATGGATCAAATTTTAGGAAGATAATTATAAATCAATTATTGTCTGAATATATGCCAGAAGCAGCGAGTGAATATGAAATTATTCCGCCAAAACAGAAGGGTGTGCCATCATTTTTAAGAGAATATATTGATACATATATTATCACAACTGGTAATTCTTACAATTTACAGGTTTGGAATAGGAATCCTAATAGTGCATCAGTGCAGGTCGATTTAAAGAATGGAGAAGTTTTATTGGCAAGCGATGTGAGATTTGTGTTGGGAAAAATTAGTGCAGATAATTATATTGAAGCGATTGTTATTATGACACCAGATTATATAGAAAAAAAATTTGGAAGATTTGGAAAACCTACTGTAAAGCAGCAACTTATAATTTCAAATAAAAAGCGGGAAGAGATTATAAAAGATGGACGATGGATTGTAAAGGATCTAAGTTTACCTAAAGAATTATTAGATGAAAGTAGTGAAGGGATAAAAGAAGGAACAAGCATGAAAGATGATCCAGATAAAGTATTGCCGATTGAATATATAGATAAACAAATAACAGAAAAACTGCTTGGAGAGAAATTAGATATTAGATTATCTACAAAGCAAAGAGGACAGCAGTTGGAAAGATTAGTTGCTTATAAATTAGGATATAAAAAAACAAAAATGACACTGGAGGGTGGATATCCTGACATAAGAAATCAAATGTTGGAAGTGAAAGTACAAGATTCACCAACAGTAGATTTGGGTAAATATTCTCCGCAATTTGAAGAACAGATTAATCATGACTTTACAACAAGAACGATTAGATATCTTATCGCATTAACAGATGCAATGAGCGGTTCTATTGATGGGATTGTGCTATGTCCAGGTGAAGAATTAGGTAAGAATTTTACGTATGTTGCAGAGAAAAATTATAAATGTCAAAGAAGTATTCCTATGAGTTTTTTTGATGAATTTAAGGGACAAGTGGTATTTAATCCTTAGAAATTAGGGAGTATAGTAGTATGATTAATATAGATGATTGCGAAAGTCAAAAGGGGACGCGCCAGCAAGTACCTATTCCAACGAAGCCGCGCTCCCGCTCCGTTCCAGACGTAATGGACACTAAA